>JAESSL010000451.1 GCA_016764135.1 Alphaproteobacteria bacterium | reverse complement strand
GATTAAAAACGAAAAACGCCCGACGGCGAAACTGCACCCTGACGACCTTGCCGCGTTGGGACTCAAAGACGGGGACGCTATCAAAATGGGCAACCATCGCGCGGAGATCGCCTTGCATGTCGCCGCGTTCGACGGGTTACAGCCCGGCGTCGTGATCGTTGAGTGCGTCTGGCCGAACACCGCTTTTGACAAGGAAATGGGCGTCAATGCGTTAACCAGCGCCGACCCCGGTCCACCCAATGGCGGCGGGGTTTTTCATGATACGGCGGTGTGGATAAAACCCGCTGCTTAGGGCGTGGCGATAAGGTGGATGGTCCACATCGATAAAACTTTATGAAAATTTAACCAGTTCAGCGCTAACTACAGGTATAATGAGTTTATGTAACATCAAAACGACCAGGCAAAGCGCAGCCGCTAAACTCCCTTTAGACCGAGTTCCTTTTCCAGATATGGGACAGCGCGATGGGTGATAATTTAAGCGAAGACGAATTCCTTTTTGACAAACCCGCCAGCGAACCAGCGACTAAAGCCCTGGAACGCTGGAAGGTTATCATCGTCGATGACGAGCCCGATATTCACGGGGTCACCAAACTGGCCGTGAAGGGTTGCGTCTTTGATGGCAAAGGTCTGGAGTTTCTGAGCGCATATTCCGGCGCCGAAGCGCGCAAGATTATCGCCGACAACCCAGACGCCGCATTAATGTTGTTAGATGTGGTAATGGAAACCGATCAAGCCGGGCTGGAGGTCGTGCAATACACCCGCAATGAACTCAACAATCAAACAATAAGAATTGTTCTGCGCACCGGCCAACCGGGAGAGGCGCCGGAACGCGACATAATCACCAAATACGATATTAACGACTACAAGGAAAAAACGGAACTCACCGTACAAAAACTCTTTACGACGCTCTATTCGTCATTGCGTTCACATCGCGATATCGTCGCTCTGGAAAAAAGCAAAGTTGGCCTCGAAAACGTCATTGTCGCGTCCAAAAACCTGTTTTTACCAAATTCCATGGCGGAATTAACAGCCGCCATCCTCGAACAGTTAACCTCTGTTCTCTACCTTGATAGCAGCGCAGCCTACATCCAAACCGAGTCCGCCAAGGGGTCCCACAAAAATCACCGCCTCACGGTGATGGCGGGAACGGGCTCCTACGCCAACGCCGCAGGCCAGAATATCGTCGACATTCTTGACGCCGATGCAATAGCGGACATCAACCGCGCTCTGGAACTACAAACGAACCAGTATCGTGGTGGAAATTTTACCGGATATTTCAAAAGCCCAAAAGGAATCGAAAATCTGTTTTTCATGCGAGGGTTCTACGAAATCAGCGCCCTGGATCGCGGTTTCCTTGAAATATTCGCCAAGAACATCGCCATCGCCATCGAAAATATGGAGCTTTTTCAGGAAATTGAGGAAACCCAGCAGGAGATTGTCTATCTTCTGGGCGACGCCGTTGAAAACCGATGCAAGGAACCCAGCAACCACGTCAAACAAGTCGCTGAAATCAGTAAATTAATCGCACTTGATATCGGTATGAGCAGTCGCGAAGCAGAAATTCTGAAACTTGCGGCGCCCTTGCACGATGTGGGCAAGATCGGCATCCCTGATGTGATCCTCAACAAGCCCGGAAAGCACACAGAGGAAGAATTCGAGATCATGAAAATGCACTCTTTGCTGGGCTTTGAAATGCTTAAATCGTCCACCAAAGAAGTTCTGGCCGCCGCCGCCATCATTGCACTCAATCACCATGAAAAATGGAATGGCGATGGTTATCCCCATGGAAAAAAAGGCGAAGAAATACACCTTTATGGCCGCATTGTCGCCGTCGCCGATGTCTTTGACACTCTACGCAGCGAACTTTGCTACAAAGATTCCTGGGACTTAAATAACATTATTGAATTTTTAAGACAGGAAAGAGGGGCGCATTTTGAACCCCGCATCGTCGATTCTCTTATCGCCAACCTTGATGAAGTTACCGCCATCGATTTGAGTTTCGAAAACAAAGGCTAAAACTTTTGTGTCGTTGACACTGAAAAACCAAATTCTTTCCGCTACTCTATTAGATAATTTTATTAGTCAGAAAACCCTTAAACCCTCTAAGGCGCCAACCCTCCGTATATAAAATGAACCGTGAATTGTTTTTTTAATTGCGAATGGTTCTTATTTGCATTACCTAAACTCAGGACTGTTTTTCGCAACCTCTTCCTGATTAGGAAAAATCATGTCATTGCCCCTAGAGACGAACCAGAACAAATACCAAAAAACATCAAAACCGACATCCACGCTGGAGCTGGATCCCTCGGAAATATTTATTGTATGGTCATTTCGACGATGGGCGACCGGCCTGCGTCAAAACAACGGCGTGCATTGGAAATTGATCTGGAATGAGTTTTCGCGTCAGTTCGGGACGAGAAATTCCAGTAAGGCGCTCACAGAATTTGTAACGATCATGCGTATGATACAGGCCCATGCGCGTCGGCCCATGCGCCACCACCAACCTTGTTGCCCGTGTCTTGCGGCCGATGAAGTGATGCTAATATGCCTGATCGCCGCATGCCAGACCCCGCAGGGACATATGGCGCGTCGACTGGCGAGCTGGATGGTGAAGCCCGACGGGATTGACAGTTTGCTCAAAGCCGGCGGAAACCTGTCGACTCAAATGGCAGAGCACGCCATGATTTTACCGGTGCGAACCCAGGCGATCGACGCTGCGGACGCAGCAGATGCAGCAGAAGCCGCAGACGCAGCAGACAAAGACGCATCCCCGCTCCATCAGATCGCCGCCACCGTGCACTAGACGAACCTCAGTGACATCATCGCCAAAACACCCACAGGGTTACCGACCTTCCACATTCTCCACATCGGTCGTTAATCCGCCGCCCGGGTGATCGACGGCCCATTCCAGCAATTGGGCTTTCAGCCAGTCAAACGCGTCATCAACGCAATCCGTCACAAAAAACAAATCGAGGTCGGATTGGTCGATGACGCCAAAATCGGCCATGGCGTCGAGCGCAATGACCTTTTTCCAGTACTCGCTTCCAAACAACAAAATCGGGAGTTTTCGGCGCATTTTCCCGGTCTGTACCAGGGTCAGAATTTCTGTGAATTCATCGAGCGTGCCAAACCCGCCGGGCATCACCACCGCCGCTTTCGCCATATAAACCAGCCAGAATTTACGCATGAAAAAGTAATGAAATTCAAACGCCAGTTCTTCGGAGATAAACTCGTTTGGAAATTGCTCATCGGGCAGTGAAATATTCATGCCGATGGTCTCGCCACCCGCCTCCATCGCCCCCCGGTTGGCCGCTTCCATTATACCCGCGCCGCCGCCGGTCACGATTGAAAACCGTTGATGTTGGCCGCCGCCATTACCGCCCAGCTCGCACGACCACTGCGTCAACCGAAACGCCAGATCACGCGACGCTTCATAATACACGGACATGTCGAGCGCGCGTTCAGCCACCTTGATCGCCGCTGCGGTCTCCGGCTCATTCAATACGGGTTGTTCGCGCAGGTTTTTCAGGCGCGCCAAGGCGTCCTTGCGCGATGGAATGCGCGCAGACCCATAAAAAACGATGGTGTCTTCTACGCCCGCTTCCCGTAATCGTTTTCGGGGCTCCAGATATTCCGCCATGATGCGCATAGCGCGCGCATCGCCGCTGTTCACAAAATCCGGATTTTTATACGCTTTGGGCGGACTATGACGCGGCATGGCGACGACGCCTCTCTAATAATTTCTGTTGATGCATTACAGCCCGCCCCCACATCAGGCGCCCATATCTGCAAAAATACGCGGATCTGGAAAATACGCGCGACAACGCCTCGCGTCACTCAACCAGAACAACGATCATTATGCCGACGACAATCGATATTATCCCGAAAAATTCAAGGCGCGTCACCTTCTCCTTAAAGAAGAAAATCGACGCGATGAACGTAAACACCAGTTCAATTTGTCCCAGTGCGCGAACATAGGCGGCGTTTTGCAAGGTGAAGGCCGTAAACCAGCAAATTGACCCCAGAACGCCCGCAACGCCAACCGCCGACGCCCAGCGCCAATTGCGCAATACAGCGCCAAACGTTCCCGGTTCCCGAAATCTTAAATATATCCCCATGGCGACGGTTTGCATGGAGACGGCCACCGCCAACGCAAAGGCCGCCGCCATGATGGCGCTGTCGTGATTCAGCGATAACGAAGCGCCGCGAAACAACACAACAGAGGCGCCCAGAAAGACGCCGGATGCGAGGCCGATCAATGTTGGTTTTTCAGTTAATCCTCTGAACAGGGAAAACAGGGTGATTTTTGTTTGCGCCACGGACATCGCCATAATGCCAACCAGACTGATCGCAATCGCGATGACCGCGCCGAGGGTGAGGGTATCGCCCAGCAAAATCAGCCCGAGAAACGCAACCTGGACAATCTCCGTCTTGGAATAGGTGGTTCCGACCGCGAAATTTCGAAATGAGAACATCCAGACCATTAAACTGGTCGCCAGAATTTGCGTCGCCCCTCCGAGAATACAATAAATGAGGAATTTGGCATTGGCCTCCGGCATGCTCAGGCCGCCCCAATGGCTCAACCCCCAGAGGTAGAACAGGGCCAAGGGACAGGCGTAAAAAAACCGGGCATTGGTGGCCCCGGCCGTGGTGAGGCGAGATTTCAGGTGTTTTTGAAGCGCT
>JAESSL010000450.1 GCA_016764135.1 Alphaproteobacteria bacterium | reverse complement strand
TTATCTTCGGCGTCGTCCGTCGACCTCGGGGCATTGAATTTTCGGTTCGGCTCAGGTGTATTGGGGGTTCGTTTAATATATGGAATTTTCAGGGGAGTGGAGAGTCTATGACGGTTCGTATTGGAACTGGCGCGGGGTTTTCGTCGGATCGTCTGGCTCCGGCGCTGACATTGATCGAAGAAGGTCAGCTCGACTATATCATTTTTGAGTGCGTCGGCGAACGGACGCTGGCCTTTGGGCACCGCGACCGGATGGCCGATCCGACCAAGGGTTACAACAAGCAGCTGGAAGCGCGGATGCGCGGCGTGTTGCCGCTGGCGGTCAAACACGGCACGCGGGTTGTGACCAATATGGGCGTGGCCAACCCTTCGATGGCGGCCGAGCGCACGGTGGCGATTGCGCGCGCGCTGGGGCTTGATGGCCTGAAGGTCACCTATATTGATGGTGACGAGGTTTCAGACCGCATCGGACCGGATACGGAGGTGCCTGAAATTCAGGGCCGGGTGAAGGATGTGGGCAAGCCCGTCGTGGGCGCCAACGCCTATATCGGGGCGGATGCGTTGTTGCCGGCGCTGGAAGCCGGGGCCGATGTCGTCATCACCGGGCGTTGCGCTGATCCGTCGCTCTTTCTGGCGCCGCTGCGCTATCATTATGGCTGGGCGGGCGATGATTGGGCGCGCATGGGCGCCGGCACGCTGGTTGGGCATTTGATGGAATGCGGCATGCAGATCACCGGTGGTTATTTTGCTGACCCAGGCCGCAAGGACGTGGCGGATCTGGCGAATTGTGGATTTCCCATCGCCGAGGTTGAAGCGGATGGTTCCGCGGTGATAACCAAACTGGACAGCGCGGGCGGGCTTGTCGATACGCGCACGGTTAAAGAACAGTTGTTGTATGAGGTGCATAATCCTGAAGCTTATCTCACGCCCGATGTGACAGCGGATTTTTCGCAAACGCATATCGATCAGTCTGCGAAAAACCGGGTGCGCGTGAGCGAGGCGACGGGGCGTCAACGGCCCGATTTGTTGAAAGTCACCTTGGCGTTTGACGGTGGGGTTCTGGCGGAAGGCGGTATTTCCTACGCCGGGCCGGGCGCATCCACGCGCGCCAGATTAGCGGCGGATATACTGGAGGTTCGGATGCGCGAAGTTCACGGGCTACAGGAGAAAATCCGCTGTGATCTGATTGGCGTCCAGTCGGTCCTGGCGACCGCCAAACGCGATGACCGGCCAGAGAGCGAGGACGTGCGGTTGCATGTCGCAATGCGGACCGATGAGAAGGAGCGCGCGGAAAACCTGTTATGGGAAATTGAATCCTTGTTGTGTTGTGGGCCTGCGGGCGGCGGCGGATTCCGGGGGCACATTCAGGCCGCCGTTCACACGGAATCGGCGTATTTGCCTCGCGCGGACGTGCCGACGAGCTTTACGATGTTAACGGCATGAGCGGCGCTGTGGTTCAAGGCGGCGCCAAACGCCGGGTGTTCCTGCGCGATATCGCGCATGCGCGCGCTGGAGACAAAGGAAACATCTCCTGCATTTCGGTCTGGGCCTATGATCCGAAGGATTACCTTGTTCTGAAAGCGCAATGCACAGAAGAATGGGCGGCGAACGCGTTTGGGCTTTTACTGGAAGGGTCCGTCACGCGCTACGCGCTGGATCAGCTGCACGGTCTCAACTTTGTGTTCACCGACGCGCTGGAAGGCGGCGTCAATGGCTCGCTCAATCTGGATGGCCACGGCAAATCGTTCAGCTATATCCTGCTGGGGCAGGAAATAGACATGCCGGACTGAAACCGGTTTTTAAATCGCGTCGGGAATGCTCTCGACGAAGAAATCATCTACATAAACTGGAGTAAAACGATGAAACTCATTGGTGGATTTGGCTCGCCCTATGTGCGGCGGGTTGCGGCCAGCTTGAATTTTTTGGGATTGGATTGGGACCACGAGGCGGTTTCGGTTTTCGAAAATCCGGACGCTGTCAGCAAACATAATCCGGTGGTTCGCGTACCAACTGTGGTTCTGGATGATGGGGAAGCGTTGTTTGAAAGTTTCGCCATTCTGGATGCGTTGGACGACATTGCGGGCGACGCCAAGCGTCTGATCCCGGCAAACGGCGCCGCGCGACGCAGTGTGATGCGGTTGGTCGCGACGGCGTGCGGGGCGATGGATAAAGCCGTTACCGCGTATTATGAAGGTCGCTTTCACCCGGCGGAAAAGGTGCACGAGCCCTGGATTGAGCATAACGAAGGCCAGATCATGGGGGGGCTGGGCTATCTCGACGAGTTCGCTGCGAAAGCCGGGCAGGGATGGCTAGGCGGAGGAGAGCGCATTGGTCAGGCGGATATCAGCGCCGTGGTCGCGCTTGGTTTCGCCAACCGGGTGCGCCCGAAACTGGAGGTGTTAAACAAATTTCCCAATCTTGCGGAATTGGCTGCGCGTTGCGAAGGTATGGAAGAATTCTCCAGCGTTACGCCGTAATTTTGGCTGGGCTCACCGGAGCGCAATTTTTGCCACAGGAGTGAAATCGACATGGAACGACGTAATATTGGCGGTGACGGCGGCTTGAATGTTTCTCTGGTGGGCCTTGGCTGCAATGCGTTTGGCGGCAGGGTGGATGAAAAGTCCACCCATACGGTGCTCGATGCGGCGATCGACGCGGGCATCGATTTTTTTGATACGGCGGAAAACTATGGCGGCGGTCAGTCCGAGGTCTTTATGGGCAGCGGTCTCGTCGGCAAGCGCGATAAGGTTTTTCTTGCGACGAAATTTGGTCTCAATAAATCTCATATCGACGGCAAAAAGCGTGGGTCGCCGGAGAATATCCAGTTCGCCATCGATCAAAGTCTCCGGAAACTGAAAACCGACTGGGTCGATCTGTACCAGTTGCATCGACCGGATTCGGAAACGCCGATCATCGAGACGCTGGGCGCGCTGGAGGAGCTCGTTACGGCGGGAAAAATACGCTTCTATGGATGCTCCTTTTTTACAGGCGCGGAAATGCAGGAAGCGATCGACGCCGCGAAACGCGCCGGATTGAAAGGTTTTGTCACCGCACAAAACGCGTGGAACATGCTGGAGCGGGATATCGAGGAAGATCTTATTCCGGTCTGTAACGCCAATGGCGTGACGATGTTGCCCTATTATCCGATTGCAAAGGGACTTTTGACGGGCAAGTACCGCCGCGAAAGCGCCGCGCCGGAAAATAGCCGTTTGTCCGGCGATCAATATCTCGCGGACGCAAATTTCGATCTACTGGAGAGCCTGGAGAATTACGCCCGCGACCATGGGTATGATCTGTTGACGTTGGCGATGTCCTGGATGGCGGCGCAACCGGTAATCGCCTGCATAATTTCCGGCGCGTCCCGGCCCGAGCAGATGGCGTCCAACGCCGCCGCAATACGGTGATCCCTGACGCCGGAAAACCTCAAAGAGATCGACGCGATTCTGGCGTCATAGGGACGTCTATTTGAGGACCGGCGGAATGATGTGTCGGGTTGGGTCGAGATTGATAATCATGCGTTTCACCAGTCGATTGCATTCGTTGGGAAAGCCTTCGCGTTTGTGCAACACGGTGGCGTTGTCCCAGAGCACCAGATCGCCCGGTCCCCAATTGTGGTCATAAACGTTATTGGGCTGTGTCGCGTGTTCCAGCAATCGGTTCAATAAATCGTCGGCTTCGTCTTGCGGGAGCCCGTCAATTCCGGTGACTGTATTGGGGTCGATGTAAAGCGCCTTTCGTCCGGAGCCGGGTTCGATATTGACCAAGGGGTGTTTGATGTCAGGCGTTTCCGCAATACGTTTCGCGCGGTCGTGATTATCGTCTTTAACGGGATTGGACCCGACGCGTGACGCAAAGCTGAAGGTTCCAACAGCGCCGTCGACCGCTTTCGTCAAGTCAGCGGGGAGTGTCTCATAGGCATGAAAAAGATTGGACCAGCTCGTGCCGCCACCTTCTTCAGGGAGCTCCACCCCATATAGAAAACAACCTGTCACGGGCTTGGCGTAATAGGATTGGTCGGTGTGCCAGGACAATGCCTTGTTCGCCAACCCGCCCAACATATCGCCGCTTTGATCTCGCATGTTCGACAAAATAATGACTTCGGGAAAGGCGGATTGCCAATCCGTTTCCGCATAAAGGGCGGGTTTGCCGATCATTTTACCGAACGCCAGAAGCTCCTTTTCTGAAAGCGACTGACGGCGGAAGACGAGGACGCCGTATTGACGGTAGGCGTCGCGAATGTCGGCGGCGTCGGAATCACTGACAGACCCCCAAAGCGGAAGGTCATGCACTTCATGCGCAAAACTGTCGCCGACGGATTCGATCCGCATTGAGGTCTCCTGTAAAATTTAATCTGTGACGTTGGGCGTTTACGCGACCAAGGTCAGGCGCCACATTTCCCGGTCATAGCGTTGGTTTTCAAATCCCGTTGCGGCGTGGATTGTTGAGCGGTTGTCCCATACGACGATATCCCCGGCCCGCCAGCGCCACCGCACGGTGAAATCCGGCCCGGTGACGTAGGGCAGTAATTCCCGCCAGATATTCACGCTTTCGTCTTCAATGCCCTCCAGGTCCCATTTGTCCATTTGATCGTTGGATACGGCTTCGCCCTTGGGGACGACGGCGCAGGTGGAGCTGTTCAGACCATACAGGGCTTGCGCGCCGCTGACAGGGTGGGTCAGGACGATGGGAACCCGGTTTGGCGGATTGGCCGCGCGCTGTTCCGGGGTCAAAATGGGATAGCCGCTGGAATACAGGCTGATTTTTTTGTCGTGATGCGCCAGCGAGCAAACGGCCTCCAGCGGCGCGAGCTTCTTCTTGGTCGCGTCGTCCAGTCTGGAATAGGCGCTTCGCGTATCGGCGAACAGGGTTTCGCCGCCTTCTGGCGGGGCGATCCGGCAGTGAAAGACCGACCCGATGGGCGGATTCTGGCGAAAGGTGGAATCGGTGTGCCAGACAGGTCGTCGCGTTTCCGGATTGTAGCGAACGTCGTCGTCGCTGGTCAGCTGTGGCACCTTTGCGAATTGGGCCTTCGCCTTCCCCGACTCGTCCTTGACGTTGCCGATCCGCAGGATTGGCAAACCCGCGACGGTTTTGTCCTCTCGAGCGACCATGTTGCCTTCTTCAATCTCGCCAAAGACCTTGGACCACGCCATCAATTCTTCCGGCGACAGATTTGGCAAATCATCGCCGCGCACCACGATCAGGCCGCCATGGTTGGTCCAGAGGTCATAGGCGCGTTTTTGAAAATCGCGATCCGCTAAATCTTCACGCGCGACATTTTCAATCAGAATGCCAAAATCACCGTTCAACTCAGAAATTTCATGGTCCATTTGATCTGCTCATTTCGTTAAAGGTAGAGAGTCGGGGTCTCATGATCAGGCGGGTGGGCCGCCATATACTTCCGTTGGCGCGACGGGACTGCCTTCGAAAACATTCTTACCGGTTTGTCGGGTCGCCTGACGCCAAGCCGCCAATTCGTCCGGTCCGAACTCAACCCTCGCTGGCGGGTCGACATTTACATTATGGAAGTCATCAACGCCGCGAACAAGCATTGCGGAATCCCGGTGCGCCCGAATTTCCGTATGCGTCGGGATCATCTCCACCAGCACAATCAACCGTCGCTCATTGGCGGTGTTGACCGGGGAGCTGTGAATGATCCCGGCGTTGAACAGGCCAATCTCGCCCGCTTTCAATTCAATGTTAACCGCGTCCGCTTCGTCAAATCCGTCGGAGATATACTGACCGCGCGTCAGGATGCTGTCTGGATCGCCGGTGTCAATATGGGGCAGGGCGGTCGCCTTGTGCGATCCGGGAATAACCTTCAGACAGCCATGCGCTACCGTGCAATCCGCCAAGGCCAGCGCGCCGATGACCAGTATCGGTTTTATCGGGTTGGCCGCGCCGTCTTGATGCCAGCCCGCAAAGGTCTTTCCATCAGGGTCTTTGGTTCGAAAGGCCATGCTGTAACACAGGATGTTCGGGCCGATCAGGTCTTCATAGACGTCGAGGATTTTCGAATTGCGCGCAATGTCGCCGACCCAGGGGCACAGGACATGCGATTTGCTTTTCAGTTTTTTGATGTCGTTCGGGTAGGTGTGTTCAAACGATTCCAGACAACTTCGATAATGCGCGACCTCTGCGGCGGTGAGGACTGCGCCGGGCATCAGGTACCCTTGGCTGTGAAAGTGCTCGATTTGTTGCTCTGATAGAATCTTCGGCATTTCAGCGCTCCTCATATTCCAACTTCATCATGGAAGCGGAAAACAAACCCTCCTGTCAACGCGCTCAATCGTGCGGTGTGACCATAGTCAGACTTTTCACTTTAAATTCGCCCGGAAAGATTTACATGAGTCATCAAAGGTAGAACTTACGCCAAGGGCCCAACATGCAGCATCGCGACGAAACATCCGCCACCGTTAATCCCGCCATCGCCAAGTGGGGCGGGGCCTTTGGCTTGCCCGAATTTGATCGAATCTCGGATGCGGATCTGGCGGACGCCTTCGCCGTCGCCTTTCCCGCGCATCTGGCGGAGATTGAAGCGATTGCGGAAAACCCGAAACCGGCCAGTTTTCAAAACACGATTATCCCGCTCGAAATGGCGGGCGATCTGCTGACCCGCGCGTCGGGTATTTTCTGGAATCTGACGGGCGCCAACACAAACGACGCGCTGCAAGCGTTGGAGCGGAAACTTTCTCCGGAATTCTCGCGTCACTATTCCACGATTACAATGAACCGCGCGTTGTTTGCGCGCATCGATGCGTTGTACCAGCAACGCGATGGTCTGGGATTGAACGCCGAAGCGATGCGGGTTTTAGAGCTGACCTGGAAATCCTTCGTCCGGTCTGGCGCGCAGTTGGACAAAGTGGCGCAATCAAAACTGGCCGGGGTCAACGAACGCCTTGCGACCCTCGGCACCAGCTTTTCCCAAAACGTTCTGGCGGATGAATCGTCCTACGCGCTGATATTGGACAGCGCCGAGGATCTGAAGGGCGTCCCGGACTTTTTATTGTCGTGCATGGCGGCGGCGGCGTCCGAGCGCGGGCATGAGGGCAAACACGCGGTGACGTTGTCACGCTCGATCATTGAGCCGTTTCTCACATTTTCGGAACGCCGAGATTTGCGTGAGACCGCCTTCACCGCATGGGTCGCGCGCGGGGAGAATTCGGGCGACCATGACAACCGTCCCCTAGTCGCGGAATTGGTGAAGCTGCGCGCAAGCAAGGCGAAACTGCTGGGCTATGACAGTTTCGCGCATTTCAAACTCGACAACACCATGGCCAAAACGCCGAAAAATGTCCGCAACCTATTGGAGACTGTATGGGGAAAGGCCCGCGACCGCGCTGCGGCGGAGGCGACGGAGCTTTCCCGAATGATCGTGGCGGAAGGCCAAAATCACGACGTTGCGCCATGGGATTGGCGTCATTATGCGGAAAAGGTTCGCGCCGAACGCTACGATTTCAACGAAGCTGAAGTGAAACCCTATCTTCAGTTGGAAAAGATGATCGAGGCGGCGTTCTATACCGCTGAACGTCTCTTCGGATTACGCTTTCGCAAGATTGAAGGGGTTGAGGCCTATCACCCGGACGTTCGCATTTTCGAGGTGACGGATTCCTCAGACCGACGCGTTGCGATCTTTCTTGCGGATTATTTCGCCCGAACGTCCAAACGGTCCGGCGCGTGGATGAGTGACTTTCAGGAACAACACAGGCTGCTGGCGGGCGATGAAAGTGGCGACGG
>JAESSL010000449.1 GCA_016764135.1 Alphaproteobacteria bacterium | reverse complement strand
GCGCTGAGACGGATTCTGCGTTTATGACGCGCCTGAGCGACCAGTGTCGGGCGCGGGCGGGGCTGTTTGATCCGGCGATGGAACGTGCAGCGTGGGCGACGCTGATCGAGGCGCTCAGCGCAGGATCGTAATCGGTTCCAGCGCGTCGCTTTCAGGTTTGACCCGTCCGATAATGGCGCTGCGCCCGTATCCCAACGCCTTGAGCGCGGCAACGCAGTCCTCCGCGCGCGCTTCAGGAATGCTGGCCAAGAGACCGCCCGCGGTCTGCGGATCGAAAATCAACGGATAGCGAGGATCTTGCGCGGCGTCGTCCAGATTTGCGATGGCGCGGCGCAGGCGCACGTTTTGTGGTTGCAGGGAGCTGACGATGCCATTGCGTACGGTTTCCTCCGCGCCTTCCATATAGGGTATGGCGGATAAATCGAGGTCGACATCGACTCCCGACGCCCGGACCATTTCCACCAGATGGCCCAACAGGCCAAATCCGGTCACGTCGGTGCAGGCATGCGCGTCATGGGCCAGCAGGCAGTCCGCGCCGGTCCGGTTGGACTGCACCATCGATTCCAGCGCGGCGACGATCCATCGTCCTTTCGCCTTGTGGCGCATATCTGCGGCGAACAGCGTTCCGGTGCCGATGGGTTTGGTGACGACGAGAACGTCGCCGGGGATCAAGCCGCCCTTGCGCATGACCTTGTCCCGGTCGATCAGCCCGTTGATGGCGAATCCAAGCGACAATTCAGCGCCCTCGCTAGTGTGACCGCCAACCAGCGCGGCGCCCGCATCGTTCAAGATTTCCATCGCGCCGGACATCATTTGCGTCAACGTGTCCTCGACCTTCGCTTCGAGTCCGAACGGTACGGTTGCGATGGCCAGCGCGGTCTGCGGCTCGGCGCCCATGGCGTAAATATCGCCGAGGCTGTGATTCGCGGCGATTTTACCAAACTGGTACGGGTCGTCGATCATCGCGCGGAACGAGTCGACTGTCTGGACCACGACTTTGCCCGGCGGAATTTCGACGACAGCGGCGTCGTCCGGTTCGTGCAGACCAATCAGCACATCCGGACGGGGGACCGGGGTCAGGGTGTTGAGCGCGCGGCCCAGCACCGTTGCGCCGACCTTGGCGCCGCACCCGCCGCAGCGCATGGCGATGGCGGAAATTTCCTTCACGACATCCGCATTGGCCAGTCCGGGCGGCAGTTTGGTTTTTGTCGCCTCGATCATATCGGGAAGATCGTTGAACTTCTTCATGAACCGTCGGTCGATCCAGTCCTTCCACATCCAGACCAGCCGTCCTTTGACGCTCCATGTTCCGCGTGAGGCCACGGCGTATTTGTCGCCGGTCGTGATCAGACCGAGGAACTGTTTTTGCGGCGTAAAGGGTTTTGGCGTTTGTCCCAACGCCAACCGGCGAAGGTTTTCGGCCAGCGGTGGCCCTTGCCGGACCGCGAAGACGCCTGATTTTGGCCGTGGATGGTTTTTGACCGCCGCAATGTCGCCCGCCGCGAACACCTCGGGGTGGGAGATGGATTGCAAACTGTCCGAAACGGCGATGAAGCCCTGATCGTCCAGCGCCAGCCCGGTCTGCGCCAGCCAGGGCGCCGCGCCCGCCGCGGTGACCCAGAGGATTTCGTCGGTCTCAAATGATTGACCGTCATCGGTGACCAGACGCCCGGATGAAATTTCACGGACCGCATGACCGGTATGAAGCGTGACGTTGCGCTGGTCGAGCACCTTGCGAAAGGTCGCGCGCACCCGGTCATCATGGGTCGGCAGGATATCCGGGGTATCGGTGAATAAATGGTATTCGATGTCCGGGCCGGTAAAGCCTGCGTCCGTACGGAGTTTTTTTAGTCGAAACTGAATGGCGGGCAGGAGTTCAACGCCCCCGGCGCCGGCGCCGACGACCGCAATCCGCAAGGGCCCGTCCTGCGCCGTCGCGCGCGTTCGCAGGGCATTCCACTTGTCGAGAAACTGGTTGATCGGTTTGACGGGCGTGACGGTCTCTGCGGCGCCCGGCACATTGGCCATATGGGGCGCCGATCCAATATTGATGGATAATAATTCGTAGGGGACGTCGGGTCGACCATCGCAAAGGACTTTGCGATTCACGAGGTCCAGACCTGTGACGGCGTTGTGATAAAACCGGCCGCCCGCAAACCGCGCCAATGCGCCCAGATCTATATGCGCGTCATCATAGTCGTAATGACCCGCGACGAAGCCGGGCAACATGCCGGAATAGGGCGTGTGGATGTCCCGGCAAATCAGCGTGATCCGAATACCGGGCGCCGGGTTCATGCCAAAGCGTTTCAGGACGGCGACATGACTATGGCCGCCGCCGACCAGAACAATATCTTTGACGACGGGGATTTCAGAATTGTTCATGAGATTATCGGCATGTGATTACTGGACTTCCATGCTGGTCTGCAGACGAAGACGGGAGCGGATACGTCTGGAGATAATGTCGACTGCAATGTTCAACAAGGCCGTCACCAGAATAAGCAGGATCGCCCGGTCGAACCGAAGGTCGGCAAACGCGCTGTCAACATAGAAACCCAGGGTCATAATGCCCAAAATTCCCAAAATAGCGGTCTCGCGCATGATGACCTCCCACCGGTAAAAAAGCAGCGCCAGCATCTGGCGATAGATGCGTGGCAGGATTTCATACCCGTATCGGCGAATGCCGGTGCAGGCGTCGACGCGCAGTTTGATGGTCTCTGTGTAGCGTCCTACCAGATGACCGATGATCCCCGCATTATGCAGGGTCAGCGCGATGATCGCGGGCAACATGGAGGGACCCCAAAGTTGCAACAGCACATAGGCCAGAATGTATTCGGGAGTTGAGCGAATCACGACCAGAAAGGCGTGCCCCAGGGTGCGCGCCGGGCGTTTAAACAGGAGTGGCGAAATCAGCGGGAAAAACACCAGCGTGAGAAGACCCGTGCCCACCAGCGCAATCATGGTCAATTGCATCGTGGCTATTGCGCCCGGCAAGGCCTGATCAATCAGCATGGTGTGCAGCCAGGCGCCCATATTCGCCATTACATCTCCGCCATCGGCCGTGCGCAGCGGGTAGGGAACGATGTCATGCGTCAGGAAGCGCCAGATATTCTCTGCGGAAAAGGACAGGCCCCAGGGCAAAATCGCGGCGGCGCCGACCAGATAAAAGGGCAGCATGGCGCGTCGCATCCAGACGCGCATGCTGGCGATGATGAAGTAAAACAGGATCAGCAGGGCGGAGACTTCTGAATACAGGCCCTGGCTGAAGGCGGATTCAAGATGAAACCCCAGGGTCGGCAGGCCGACGAACCCCAGAACCGCGCTAGAGCGCAGCCCGCATTCCAGACGGTACATGGAATAGGTTTTGAAGTGTGACCAGGCGTCGGGCAGGCGTACGAAGATAAACGCCGACGCCCGGCTCGTGCCCTCCGGAATCGCCTGGAGCGGGGCCGGGTCGGCTTCTTCCAGAATTTCAGCGTAGACCTTGGCGATAATGCCCGCATAGGGAATACCGATCGCCAGAATGCCGGTGAGCGGCGAAAGGCCGAAGAGTTGAAGGAAAATCAACGCCCAGAACAGCTCATGCACCGAGCGGACGAAAGCGCAGCCGGTGCGCACGATGCGGCTGAAAAACAGCAAGGACAGGACGAACCCGAAAATATTGCCGAAGGCGACGCCCAGCAGCGCGAAGGCGAGCGTATAGACCAACGCGCCGCCCAGATTGTCGGTGGCGTAAAAATCAGGCGTTACGACTCCCAGTAAAAGTCGTTTGAGCTCCACCCAGGGATGGATTGTCGAGATTTCCAGATCAGCGAAAATGGTCGCTGCCAGCGCGATGAGGACAAACGCCATCGTCGTTTTAAACAGGGGTGAGCGGGGGCGGGGCGAATCCACGGGAACATCGCTTTGTTTAGTGGACGTAGAGGGAATCGAGATCGTCGGGCGTCATGCCCGCGGTCGGCTCGTCGAGAACGATCTGGCCGCCTTTCAACCCGATCAAGCGGTCGGCGAAGTCCAGCGCCAACGCGCGATCATGCATCGCCAGAATGCAGGTCTTTTTCCGTTCCCCCAGTATTTTCAAGATCCGTCGCGCCTGATGTTCATCGACATTGGAGACGGGTTCGTCCCCCAGCACAATGTCGCCGGTGTGATAGAGCGCGCGCCCGATAGCGGTGCGCTGTTGCTGCCCACCAGATAATTCGCCGACGGTGCTGAAGAGTTTGTCTTCCAGTCGCAATCCGTCGAGTACGTCTCGCACGGCCTCGACGTCCTGCTGCACAGGTCGTAATAAATTTCGAAAATTACGCCAGAGCGAATGTTCGTGGAGCTGCCCCATATAGACATTGTGGAAGACTGTCAGCGACTGAACCAACCCGAATTCCTGGGGAATCAACGACGCACGGTCCCGACATTGCCCATAGAGCAAGCGCAGCAACGTGGACTTGCCGACGCCGCTTTCGCCGACCAGGGCGATGCGTTCCCCCGTCGTAACGCGGAGCGTGACGCCTGTTAGCACGGTCGCGCCCCGATACCCCGCGCTCTCGTTCGTAAGGTCAAAAACAGGGGTCAATCGATCAGGCCAATTGATTTGGCAACGTCATGGATCGGCTTGTAATCGGCGTTTGTTGCGGGAATGAAGGCGCTTCGGGGGAACGCCGCGAGCAAATCTTTATCCGTCATGGAAAGCAGGCTGTTGCGAACTTTGTCGGTGAACCCGGCGCCAAAATTTTTGTCCGCGTCGCCGCGAATGGACCATTGGTAATCGGGGTAAGGGGGCGTTCGCCAAATGATATTCACCTTGGAGACGTCAATCTTGCCTTCTTTCAATTCCCGTTCCCAGACCTTGAAGTTGACGGCGCCGACCTTGTAGCTGCCGGATTGAACCAGTGCGATTGTGCGCGAATGGTCGCCGCTGAAACCGACGCGATCGAAGACGGATTGCGGTGATTTTCCAAAGCTCTTGCGGATGTGAAATTCCGGCATCAGGCGGCCGGACGTTGATCCTTTGGATCCGAAGGTGAAGGTCGCGCCCTTGATGCTGGTCGGAAAGCTTTTTTGCTCTTTCAGGCCCAGGCTGGCATGGGCGATAAAATACGTCTCGAAGGCGACGTCTTCGGCGCCTTGGGCGATAGCGCGCGAACCGGGGACAAGGCCACGGGCGCGAACGCCGGATAATCCGCCAAACCAGGCCAGTTGCACCTGATTGTTGCGAAACGCCGTCACGGCGGCGGCGTAGGATTTAACCGGAATGTATTTGGTCTCCACCCCAAGCGATTTTGACAAATAGGTCGCAATTTTTTCAAACCGAGTCCGCAGATTGCTTTCATCCTGATCGGGAATAGCCGTAAAGACGAAGGTTTCCGCCATGGCCGTGGCGCTGAATAATCCCGCTGTTACGACAGCGGACAGAACGAAGGTTCGTTTTAACCAGGTCATCTTGCTCTCCTGAATGATCGTGTCGTGGTCGAATGTTTTCGAAAGGGGATTCTAATTTTGTTTATCCGGATAGGGACGCCGCATACCGGGTCGCACCGGAATTTGAAAGGTATTCAAGGTCATTGACGTCAATGAGTAGGATCCAATGAGCGCAATGAGTTCGACCAGCCCGGCCTCCCCAAGAACAGCCAGCGCGGCGGCGTAGGTTTCGTCGTCGACGTCGCGCTTGTTCAGGATGGTGTGCGTAAAACCATAGACAGCGGCTTCGTCCGCACGGTCGAAAATCGGAGTTTCATTGTTTCGAATCGCCTCGACAGCGGCGTCGTCGATTCCATTCTCTACCGCCGAGGGGGCGTGTGAGGCGAATACGACTTCTGCGGACCAGAAACGTCCGGTCGTAATCGTGGCCAGCTCAACGAGGCGCTTTTCCAGCACCCCGTCATGTCGAAGGTAATTGGTGACGTCAGACATTTAGACGCAAAGCCGGGACTGCGTTGATACGCGTGAAAGGGTCCGCTCAAAGGCGTTCCCTTCGGCAAGTCCTTGAAATTGGATCGGTTCATAATTTTGTCGTAATAGGCGCGCTGGGCGCTATCGGTCATTTCATCGGGATGAATGGGCTTTAGCCGGGACATGGCCTATTCCTTCTACAGTGCTGCGACGATATAAAAATAAATTTAATGATGGTTAATTCAACACCCGTATCGTTTTGATGCAAGAATTCCATGTCCGGTTCACGGAATTTTCATTCAATCGCGCGCCGTCGGCACAGACGCAGTGGAGCGTAGACGAATATAGGACTGGCCCCGTTTGACGTCCTCCCTTTAAAATAGCCTCTAAAATGCCGTGGCGAAACAAATCGTTTCTCTATAGCGCCGGGCGACCCGCATGGCGGAAAAGGAATGGAATTTGGCCGAAGAAACTGTGGATAGGCAAGATGAGCGCCCCCTGCATTTACGGGGGCCTGTTCGTCTGAAGACCGGTTTGGTTACTGGCGCGGCGACGCTGGAAAACGAGGCTGTCTCCACTTTCAAAGGCATGCCCTTCGCCAAGCCGCCGGTCGGCGCGTTGCGCTGGCGGGCGCCAGAAGCGCCGGAACCATGGTCTGGCGTGCGTGACGCCACATCCTTTGCAGCGTCCTGCCCACAGGATGCCGGCGGGGATATCGCCATGTTTGGCCTGCCTGAAGAGGCGCCGCGCTCGGAAGATTGTCTTTATCTGGATGTTTGGACGGGCGCGCGCTCGGCTGCGGAACGTCGGCCCGTCATGGTGTGGATTTGCGGCGGCGGGTTTTATATCGGGGCGTCGAGCCAACCAATGTATAACGGCGTCTGTCTGGCTGAATCTGGCGCGGTCGTTGTTTCGGTGAATTACCGGGTGAATGTGCTGGGGGGATTCGCGCATCCGGCGTTAAGCGCCGAATCGGGCGTTGGCGCGTCCGGTAATTACGCCTTGATGGATCAATCCGCAGCGTTGCGCTGGGTGCAGGACAATATCGCGGCCTTTGGCGGCGACCCGGACAATGTCACGATTTTTGGGGAATCCGCTGGAAGTCGCAGCGTGGCGCTGCATATGATTTCGCCCTTGTCGCGCGGCCTCTTCCATCGCGGTATTTGCCAGAGCGGCGGTTTGCGGAATGTTGACGGGTCGCTGGCGGCGCGGGAGGCGATGGGGCTGGAGATTGCCGCCAAATTAGGCTGCGATAAGGCTGCCGATCCTTTGGCGGCGTTGCGGGAAAAGCCATGGGTGGAATTGGCGAACGCCGTAGACTTCAGCAGCAACCCCTTCGTTGATGGCTGGGTTGTCCCCGATGATCCGCAAAAAATGTATGAAGCGGGCGATGTGGCGAGTGCGGATATGATCGTCGGCGTCAACGCGAATGAAGGCG
>JAESSL010000448.1 GCA_016764135.1 Alphaproteobacteria bacterium | reverse complement strand
GGGCGTCGCGGTTGGCCTCGTCGCCTTTTTCATCTATCTCGCGACCCGCTTGGCCACACCGGCCATGGCGCTGCTGTACAATCAGCTGGAAATAGTGGATTCAGGCCAGATCGTCGCTCAGCTTCAATCCCAGAATATTCCTTTCCAGGTTCGGAATAACGCTTCGGAAATTCTCGTACCCAGTGACCGGGTGGGGCAATTGCGTATTTTGATGGCGGAACAGGGCCTGCCCAACAGCGGCTCCATCGGTAATGAAATTTTCGACAAGGAACAGACTCTCGGATCGTCCAGTTTTATCCAAAACGTTAACAAACTGCGCGCACTGGAAGGTGAGTTAGCCCGCACCATCGCATCCCTGACCACCATACGCGGCGCCCGCGTACATCTTGTGATGCCCCGTCGGGAATTATTCAGCCGGGATATACAGGAATCCAGCGCCTCGATCGCCTTGCGCATGCGCGGATCCAACCGGCTGGACCGAAATCAAGTCCTCGCTATCCAGCATCTGGTCGCCGCCGCCGTCCCCCGCTTGCAACCCAAAAGAATTTCAATCGTCGATGACAGAGGCACGTTGTTATCGCGCGGCGGCGATGGCGACGCATCGGGTGTGACGCGTGACGAAATGCAGGTCGCCTTCGAAAATCGCCTCAGCGCCAAGCTAACCGAAATGCTGGAGAAAATAGTCGGCTTCGGAAAAGTCCGAGCGGAAGTGCGCGCCGATATGGATTTTGACCGTATTGTCACCAAAGAGGAGATTTACGATCCGGACGGACAGGTCGTTCGCTCCACACAGTCAATAACAGAAACCAGTCAGGAGCAATCAGGCCAGAACGATGCGGTTTCTGTGGAGCAAAACCTGCCGGACGCTCAAGGCGCTGGTGGCGCAAATGGCGATACAAGCACATCGAGCCGGAGCGAAGAGGCCACAAACTTCGAAATTTCGAAGACCATTCGAAATCACGTCCGCGAAGCGGGCAAGGTAAACAAAATGTCCGTCGCCATTCTTGTGGACGGGAATTATACTGAAAACGCTGAAGGCGTGTCTCAGTATGAACCAAGAAGCCAGCAAGAGCTGGAGCAGATCGACAGGCTGGTGCGCTCGACCGTCGGGTTTGACTCCGTCCGTGGCGATACTGTTGAAATCGTCAATCTGCGCTTCGCCATAGACCCCACGCTGGAAATTGACCTTGGGCCTGGTGAAATTCTGGGCTTCAAGCAAAGCGACCTCCTCCGCCTGGCGGAAATTATCGTTCTCGCCCTTGTGGGCGTACTGGTCATGTTGTTGGTCGTGCGACCCTTGATTACGCGGGTATTTGAAGCGTCCGCCGCCGCCGCTGACGCAATTGCGCAATCAACGCAGCAACAGATGATTACCGATCAACGGCTCGGCGCTGAAGGCGGCGAGGGCGGCGTGCCCGCCTTGCCCGGACAAGCAGCCGCCGCTGGCGGCGCACTGGCCGTCGCCGGCGCCATGCCCAGCGTGGCGCCAGCTCTGGAAGAAACAATGATCAACCTCAACAACATCGAAGGACGCGTTAAGGCGTCATCCCTTCGAAAAATAGGTGAAATCATCGACAAGCATCCGGAAGAAGCCGTATCAATCGTCCGCACCTGGATGTATCAGGAATAACTGAATGGCCAGAATTTCATCGAGAGGCGCATCAGGTCCCGAAAAAGCCGCAATTATGATGTTAGCGTTGAGCGAAGAGCACGCCGCGAAATTGATCGACCTCCTCGATGACGAGGAACTGAAGGAACTGTCCCAGGCCATGTCGACGCTGGGAAAGATCGACTCGGCGACGGTTGAGCGCGTTTTTGGCGAATTTGCAGAGCAACTGTCCTCCACGGGCTCGCTGCATGGCTCCTATGAAAGTACCGAACGCTTGCTGGGCAAGGTCCTGGGTGAAGAGCGCGTCGGCGCCATCATGGATGAAATCCGCGGACCTGCAGGCCGCACCATGTGGGACAAACTGGGCAATGTGAACGAGGGCGTTCTGGCGAACTACCTTAAAAACGAATACCCGCAGACCGTCGCGGTTGTCCTGTCCAAGATCAAAGCAGACCATGCGTCGCGCGTACTGGCGGCGCTGCCGGAATCCTTCGCCATGGAGTGCGTTATGCGCATGTTGCGGATGGAATCCGTGCAAAAGGAAGTGCTCGATGACGTCGAGCGTACGCTTCGAAACGAATTCATGACGAACCTTGCATCGACGAACCGGGCCGACAGCCATGAAATGATGGCGGAGATATTCAACAGCCTCGACCGGCAAACGGAAAACCGGTTCATGACCCTTCTGGAAGAACGAAACCGCGACGCCTCGGACAAGATAAAAGCGCTGATGTTCACGTTTGAAGATCTGGCCGACCTTGATCCCAGCGGCGTTCAGACATTGTTGCGGTCTATCGACAATGACAAACTGTCTATCGCCCTGAAAGGCGCTTCGGATTCATTGCGCGACCTTTTCTTCACGAACATGTCCGAACGCGCCGCAAAAATTCTACGAGAAGACATGGTCGCAATGGGCCCCGTTCGCCTTTCTGACGTTGATGAAGCGCAGGTTGAAATGGTCAACACCGCCAAGGATCTCGCAGCGCGCGGTGAAATCATTATCTCTGAAGGGGGTGAGGAAGATGAGCTTATTTACTAGCCCTAACGTCGACGCCTTGGAAAACGACCGGATCTCCGCAACATTCTTGGCTGTCGAGCGCATCGCACTATGACCGCAGAACCCGAAAAGTACCGCCCGTTTCTGTTCGAGCACGACTTCGGCGACGCCGACATTCGCGCCGAAGAAGCACAGGAACCAGAAGAGGAGCTCGTCCCCAGTTTTTCCGAAGAAGAACTGGAAGCCGCCAAACAACAAGCCTTTCAGGCGGGACACGCCGCAGGGTTCAAGGAATCCAATGACAGCTTTGAGCATCGGATCGCCGAGAGCCTTGATATTGCGACAGCTTCATTCTCGCGCCTGACCGTCGCCCAGGCGACCGCCAACGAAAAAATGACGCAAGATGGATTGCGGCTGGCGGCCAAATTGGTAGAGACAATGATGCCAGCTCTGGTCGAACAGCACGGCGACGCGGAAATCGAAACAGCCGTCACTCAAGTGTTGCAAGGAATCATCGAAACCCCCGCCATTACCATCACAGTCCATGATGATCTCGTTGAAAAAATGACCGGGTGCCTTCAAACCATCGCGCAACAAGCGGGTCTCGACGAGAATTTGATGGTCAACGGGGATCCGTCTCTGGGCCTTTCCGACTGTCGCGTCTCCTGGGGAGAAGGCGGCGCCGTGCGAGACTTTGATGCGGTATGGTCTCAGGCGGAAGCAGCGCTGGACCGAAATTTGACGCCGGACCTAACGAACGTTACCGCCGCGTCAACCATACCAAACACGCCCCCGGCGCCGACTCTGGAAACGGAAATGCCAGAGATTGCAGAAATTACAGAGATAGAAGCACCGATAGCGGCGGCGACGCCAGACGCCATTGAGCCGCCCGCCTTCGTGTCTCCCGTCCCGCCGGATACCGGTCTGGGCATCGCATCGACGATCACCGCAGAGCCTGTGTTGGCAACGCCGCCCCAACCTCTCGCTGGGGCCGAAGGCGCACCGGATGCACTGCACGTGACGGAGCCCGCCGGGCTCGACACGCCGCCCATAATTCCCGAAATCATAAGCACGCCGACGGCGTCCAATACGATAGCAGCGGCATTACCGGGCGCTGTCGCGGCCGAACTACCGGGCGCTGTCGCGGCTGAACTACCGGGCGCTGTCGCGGCTGAACTACCGGGCGCTGTCGCGCCGGGCCTTCCCGTCGTAATTCCGAGTGCATCAAAAAAACCCGACCCAACATTAACATAACCAGAGCGCCAATCGACAAAACGCCAATCTGCGTCAGACAAGATAGGAAGCCACGATGAGTGACAATGAAACGCCAGAGTTAAATGAACTCACGGAAGAGAGCGGCGCGTCTGGAGAAGAAAGCGTCGACCCGCGCTACGCCGATATGGATTCACCACAGGGCGCACGCGACCTGGAAGCCGTGTACGACATTCCGGTGCAAGTCTCCGCAGTGCTCGGAAAAGCTCATATGCAGGTCAATCAGCTTCTGAAACTGGGACGCGGCGCTGTTTTAGAACTCGACCGGAAAGTCGGCGAGGCTATCGATATTTATGT
>JAESSL010000447.1 GCA_016764135.1 Alphaproteobacteria bacterium | reverse complement strand
TATCCCCATTCGGCGCCGTCACTGTATTGGTCTCCAGATCAACGGTGATCTCGGCGCCGGGACTGGCGTGCAGCTGCGCGCGAAGATCCGCGCAGATTTCCGCATCCAGGCGCACCGGCACCATGCTGTTGTTCATTTCATTGTTGAAGTGAATATCACCAAAACTGGGCGCGATGACGCTGAAAAACCCGTTATCCACCAAGGCCCAGGCGGCATTTTCCCGCGATGATCCACAGCCGAAGTTCCGATCCGCGACGATGATCGACGCACCGGCGTAGATTTCCTTGTTGAAAATAAAGTCAGGGTTCATCTCACCGCCCTTGCTCCGCCGAATTCGATAGAACAGCAAACCCTGATACCCTTCCGTCTGTTTGCGACTCAAAAACGGTGCGGGAATAATCTGGTCGGTATCGACATTGATCGCGTCGAACGGAACCGCTTTACCGGTCAATTTTATAAATTTTTTCATGCTCTGTCTCCTAACCTGAATATAGGGGCGCCTATTTAGCCATCAAATCGCGCACATCGGCGAAGGTTCCGGTCACCGCCGCCGCCGCCGCCATGGCCGGGCTGACCAGATGCGTACGGGCGCCTTCGCCCTGCCGTCCCATGAAATTGCGATTCGAGGTGGACGCGCTCCGTTCTCCCGGCTGCAGGGTGTCGCCATTCATGCCGATGCACATGGAGCAGGTCGGCTCCCCCCAGACCATGCCCGCATCGGTGAAGATCTTGTCCAGCCCCTCGGCCTCCGCCTGGCGTTTGACCTGTACTGAACCCGGCACGACCAGGCTCGACACAACCGCCTTACGGCCTTTCACCACCGCAGCAGCGGCGCGAAAATCCGCGATCCGGCCATTTGTGCAGGATCCGATAAAGACCTTGTCCACGGTGATATCAGTCATCCGGTCGCCCGGCTTCAGGCCCATATAATCCAGCGCGCCTTCCTGAATTTTGCGGCGCATGGGATCGGTTTCGTTGCTCGGATCGGGCACGACATCGGTAATTGAAATGACGTTTTCCGGACTTGTGCCCCAAGTGACCATCGGCGCAATGGCGTTTCCATCCACCTGCACTTCGGTGTCGAATACGGCGTCTTCATCCGTCGTCAGGGTTCGCCAATCCGCCACGGCCTGTTCCCATTTATCGCCCTTCGGGGCGAATGCCCGGCCCTTGCAATAGGCGAAGGTCGTCTCGTCCGGCGCCACCATGCCAACGCGAGCGCCCGCCTCGATGGTCATGTTGCAGACCGTCATGCGGCTTTCCATATTCATATTGCGAATGACCGAACCGGCGAACTCCACCGCATGCCCGGACGCGCCCGCCGCGCTAATCTGACCGATCACCGCCAGAACTACGTCCTTGGCCGAGACGCCAAAGCCGAGTTCGCCATCAATCGTGATGCGCATTGATTTGGGTTTGCGTTGCCAGATCGTCTGCGTACCAGCCACATGCGCAACTTCAGACGCGCCAACGCCAAAGGCGTATGCGCCCAGCGCGCCATGGGTCGCGGTATGACTATCGCCGCAGCACATCAGCAGCCCCGGCAAGGTGATGCCCTGCTCCGGCCCAACGACATGGGCGATGCCCTGTTTGTCGCTTTCCAGTCCAAAATGGTGAAATCCGAATACTTTGGCATTGTCGGCCAACTCTTCGATAATGCCGCGCATCAGATCATCGTCGAAATCATCGATTGTCTTGGCGTTGCTGGGCCGATAATGATCCGGCGTCGCATAGGTCTGTTTGGGTTTGCGAACCGTATATCCCGCATTTTTCAGCTTGCTCAAGCCCTGACGCGACCCGTCATGGCACAAATGCCGATCAACATAGAGCAGGGTTTGACCATCATCGCGCTCCACCACAATGTGACGATCCCAGATTTTCTCGAACATAGTACTGGGCATGGCTTTAGACGTCGATGTCTGGGACGCGGTCATTGCGGTCCTCCTGTAATCGGTTTGTTTAAGTTAGCCCGCCGGTCGCTCCCTAAGATACAGAGAGCGACCTGGAACCGGTCGGCCCAGGCTATTCGCGTCGCCCTAGCTTAATACCGCCGGGCGCTTCCCGCCAACCCTACTTATACGACCTGATTATGCAAATCCGTCTCGCCTCGAAACAGACGGTCCAGATTTTCCATAAGGATATCAATCACATTGTCTTCATATTTGCGGGTTTCACCGCCCGTATGAGGCGTCACCATGGCGTTTTCCAGATCCCATAACGGCGACCCCTCCGCCAACGGCTCTTCGACCGTAACGTCGATTCCCGCCCCGGCGATGGTCCCGCCCTGCAACGCCGCGACAAGCGCGGCCTCGTCCACGCACCCACCGCGCGCGACATTGATCAGATAAGAAGATGACTTCATTGCAGCCAAGGCGGCGTTATCCACGATGTTGCGGGTCTCATCGGTCAACGGGCAGCACAGCACGGTCACGTCGGCGCGCGGCAGGAGTTCCGCAAAGGACGCCGAGGGATGCAGTTCATCCACATGATCAACGGGCGTAGACACATCGCGTTTCAGGCCAATCACATCCATTTCGAAGGCTTTGGCCAGCCGCGCGACGCGCCCGCCAATTTTTCCCAGCCCAAAAACAAGCATGGTCTTGCCCGCCAGTTCCTCTTCGCGTTTGGACAAATCGCCGATCATGCCGCGCCAATGATGCTTGTGCTGATTGTCGCGCCCGGTATGAATTTGACGGGTCAGAGCCAATGTCAGCGCCATGGCGTGATCGCTGACGGCGTTGACATTGACGCCGCTGCCATTCGCCAGACGAACGCCCTGCGCACGGATGGCGTCCTGATCGAACTGATCATACCCAGCGCCGCAAACCTGAATGAATTTCAAATTTTTCGCCGCAGGCAATAATTCGTTGTTCCAGTACCCACTCGCGATCAACACATCGCCCTCGTCGATACGCTCGCGGGTCTCTTCCGGCGTCCAGGTCTGAAAATGTTTGATGCCCGTATTGCGGAGATCGAACTTACTGGAAAATTGATACGCCGAGTGGGCGAAATGAATGGTGATGTCGTCCTTGTTCATGTCTCTCTCGCAAAATTATTTCCCGGTCTACGCCTTGACGCCGACGTGCTCCAACCAGACTAAAGCCTGCGCCGGTTTGCTAAAACACAAATCTGAACAGACCCGCCGATTTTCGACTCCGATGCGTCTGGTTCATAAAAAAGGTCCAGACTTTTCGCCCAAGCGCTTGCGCTTGCCGAACGGCCCCGTCATGATTTCAACCTTTGATGATCCAATTCAGGAGCAACCCACCTTATGGCTAGCACGCTTGACGGCATTACCGTACTCGACCTTGGTTCCGGAATGGCGGCGGCCCTGGCCACCATGTTCATGAGCGACCATGGCGCCCGCGTCATCCGCGTCATCGACAAGGACGACGAGGCTCTGCGCGACGGTGGGTTTATCATCTGGGATCGGGGCAAGGAATGCATCGCGCTGGATTTGTCCGCTGCGGCGAAAGACCCGGACGCCGCCGCCGAGTATCGAAAATTGATTGCCGGCGCCGATGTGGTGCTGGAAGATTTCGCGCCGACCTCCGACCGACAGAATCTGGTCGACTCCACTTGGCTGAAGCGTATTAACCCGCGCCTGATTGCGTGCTCCGTTACGGCCTATGGCAAGAGCGGGCCTTTAAAGGACGAACCGCCGATTGACGATCTGGTGCTGGCGCGCATGGGCGCCCTGGGCGGCATGCCTGGATTTCGCCCCGCGCCGGTCCATGTGGCGCATGAATTGCCCAGCGTCGGCGCGGCGATCTTCGCCAATCTGGGCGTCGCGGCGGCGTTGCTGGGTCGCGAGACGACGGGCCGGGGCCGTAGCGTCGAGACCTCATTGATGGCGGGCGCATTGCTGTTTCACCCCAAGGTGGTCGGCGAAAACGTGCCCCCCAATGTCTTCCAGACCGACCCGACTGGCAGCGCGCCGTTCTACAGCCTGTATGAATGCGCCGACGGTGAATGGATTCAGTTGGGCTGCGTCCATGTTGGCTTCATGGCCATCGCCGCAAAATTGATGGGTATCGGCGATCTGGTCGCGGAACCCCGTTTTGAAGGCGGTCGCGGCGGCAAACCGGAAGACGAGGCCGAGTTACGCGCTACCCTGCGCGACGTCATGAAAAAGAGACCGTCCGCCGAATGGGCCAAGGCGTTCGAAGACGCCGACGTGCCCTTCGCGCAATGTCGACAAACCGAAGACGGCATGGCCGACCCGCAAATTGAGCATAACGAAATGCTGGTGACGCTGGACGACCCGGCGCTGGGTCCCGTCATGCAAATGGGCGTACCGATCAAGTTCAGCGAAACGCCGGGCGAAGTGCGCGGTCCGCGCGCCGCCGCCGCATCCACTTCTGCACCAGACAATTATCCGTCGCCTCTGGATA
>JAESSL010000446.1 GCA_016764135.1 Alphaproteobacteria bacterium | reverse complement strand
CGCGACCGGAGCATCCGAGTTACTTTTGTTCGACATGACCGGAACGTCCTAAAAAAGGCCCGCCCCAGCGGGACGAGCCTTAATTTAGTCTCTCAAGGTAATATCAGAGTGTCGCGTTAGCAGCCGGCGACGCATTTTCCGGCGCCGTCGAAGCTCATGGTTATGCCGCTCAACGGTACATAGACCGGCATATTCGACGCCTTGATGAAGGTGTCGGTGCGCGTGCCCGCGATCACCTTGCCGTCTTTGGTGCCAACCTCATTGGCATGGGAGGCGATGACGGAGACCGGACGGACTAGTTCATTGACGACATAGGCCGCTTCTTTCGGGCCGTTTGTGTAGGTGTCGCCAATATTCATCACCGCCAGTTCCGCATGGTAAAAGCCGCGAACGACGGTGTCCTGCGCCGCGGTGATGCCGGTGTCGCCGGAAAGATAGACAACCAATCCATTGGTGAAGGTCAGTACATATCCGGTTGGTGGGCCTGCATATGCGGTCAGGCCGGCGGCTTTGAGCGACTCGCCCAGCGTTCCACCGATATAACTTGGCGCGATGCCGTTGCTGTGGACGGCGGGAACGGTCGTAACCGAGACGCCGCCGATTTTACGGTTGGCGCCAAAGCGAACCAGTTGCGAGTTTTTCGGATTGCCGCCCAGCGCCTTTAGTTTGGCGGCGAAAAAGCGCGGCATTTCGCTGCCGGTGATGATCTTGGCGTTCTTGGCGAGCGCAATGTTCACCGTATTGGTGTTTGGCGTCGCGACGACGGAGAAGTCCGGCTTGGCGCATGTGCCCGCATTGACCGCCTTGGTGTGCCGGTTTCCGGCGTGGTCGCCGTGCATATGGCTGACCAGCAACGCGTCGATTTTACCCAGCCGAGGGTCGTCGGGGCCGGCGACGGTGCGCCCGGCGTCATACAAAATTCGCGTGCCGTCCGGATCTTCAAAGATCAACGCCCGGTCCAGTTTACAAAATTCGCCGTCCTGACCGCCCAGCGGCGTAATCAGAACGTTGGCGGCGATGGCGGTGTATCCGCTCGCCGCTGTCAGGCCAACCGCCAATGCGGCGGTCGCCAACAGGCTTTTCAACATCGATTTTGTCATGATTGTTCCCCTGTTCGTTTTTCAGTTGGTGTTTGATCGGTTCCGTTTTTAACGTTGCGTAAAACGGTTAACGATCCGAATGAATTTAGCGTGATGGCGAAAGCGCCAGTTTCTATTTTACGGTCTCTGGGTCTCTGGGTCTCTGGGTCTTCGGGCGCTTCGCAGGATCAGGATTTATTACCTTCAGGCGTTACTACCCTCAGGCCTTGCTGCCCCAGGAATCCGAGGCGTATTCATCGGTCACAATATCGAAGACGACGCCATTTGGATCGAAAAACTTGATCTCGCTGGGCGAATCTGGCCCACCGGGCAGGCGCATATGATAGTGGCCGCCATTGTCTTCGATTGTTTTGGTCGTTTCATCTATGTCGTCGACGACGAATCCCATATGGTGCAAACCATGAAATTCCTTGCCGCGCTCATCGCCCGCCTGTTTGTCGGTCTTGAATTTCAATATGGCCAGGCTGACCACGCCGTCGGACAGGATGATGGCGATATCGGACTCGCGCGCGCGGGTCATGCCAAATGTTTTTTCATAGAACGCCGCCGCTGCTTCCAGATCGGGAACGGTGACCGCAATATGCCGAAGTTTCGCCATGGCGCTTACTCCCCTTATTAAAATGTTCTGAGATGTTCGAAACGGGTGTCGAAGCGCTATGGTGGTCGGCGGCGGGCGTTGCTGTCAAGGACCTCGGCCAGCACGCATTCATCGCGCCAGGCTTTCTGATGCGTCCGGTCTATTGCGGTAAAAGCATGTCCACGATAATTCGAACCAGTTCGACGAAAACCTTCATGAGAAATCCGGCGAATACGCCTGCCGCTATGGCGACGATCAACCAGCCCCAATGCAAGGAGCAGAAAGTCATGACGACCAGCGCCGCCACCAGCGGCGCCACACCGGTTCCAAGCGAAATCCAGTTTCCATGTTTCACCATGATGGCGACTGCGGGGTACTCTTCCATGTAACTTGGTTCCTCTTGTGGGATTTTTGCGTGGAAATTTTGGTCGATCGATCAGGACAGATTCGCGAGACACACGAAATCATACTCATTTGTGTGATTTTTGGTAGAGTGACGGCAAGTCGTATCAGAACGGGAGCGCATCATGGAGACTGAAACGTCGGAGGGGCAAACCGGGAGACGGCGTCCGTTGGAAGGTCCGGCGGTGTGGCGCGGCGCGGATTTGCCGAATATTTCGGGATGGCGTCGGCCTCTGGCGGCGTCGGAGATTGAGGCGCTGGACGCGGCCTTGCGGTGTTCCCAGACCCACTGCGCCGATTGGCGAGACATTACCGTAGACACTTTTCCCTTGGGTGATTTTGCGGCAAGTCTCGCAAGGGTGCGGGACAATCTGGAAAATGGCCTCGGCTTGGTGAAGTTCTCTGGATTGCCGGTGGATCGATATGATGAGGATGAGCGACGGCGTATCTTTTTTGGTATCGGCGCTCATCTTGGAAACCATGTGTCCCAAAGCGCGCAGGGTGAGATGATGGGCGATATACGCGACGAAGGAGCCGAGGCGCTCCGGCGCGGCCTGATAACGGGCGATGACGATACCAAGGCGTTTTTGTCGTCCCGCGCACGCGTGCAAACGCCGGCGTTGTTACGCTTTCACACCGACCGAACGGATGTTGTCGGACTTTTATGCGTGCGCCCCGCGGCGGAGGGCGGCATCAGCAAAGTGGTCAGCACCCAGGCGATCTATAATGAAATACTGGAACGCCGACCCGATTTGCTGGAAGTGCTGTGTCAGGATTTCAACCGCAGTCTGTTTGGTCAGGAAACCGGGGGCCGGGAGATGATCCACGCTTTGCCGGTGTTCTGTTTTCGCGACGGCGCCTTTACGAGTTACTATTCCCGAACTTATCTGGAGGCGGCGGAGAAAATTCCCGGCGTTGAGCCAATGACGGATATTCAGGTTGAAGCGCTGGATATGCTGGGCGAGGTGGCGGAAGAGCTGTGTTACGACATGCATTTTGCGGCAGGCGACATGCAGTTTCTCAATAATCATATTATGTATCATGCAAGATCCAGCTTCACCGATGAAGCGGGAGAAGGTCGGTTGCTGCATCGGATCTGGCTGTCGATGTCCAATGGGCGCGCCCTGCCGGAATCCTACCGAATTTTGTGGGGCAACATTGAATCCGGGGCGTTGCGCGGCGGCATTGCGCAGGACACTGCAGCCTGACGTTGAGGGAAGAACAAATGGACGATACAATCTCAGGCCTCAAAGGCTTGGAATCCTGGGTTTTTTCCATACTCGGCGGTTTCATGGCGATTATTCCGCTGGCGTTATGGTTCAGCTGGACAGAGAGCATATTCTACGGATTGTTGCTGGCCTGGTTGGCGGCCTATGCGGGTATCACGATAATTTGCGGGCGAAGCCGCCTGGGATACCGGTTTCGGCGGTAATCATTTATTTCCCCACAGTGCATCACCCCTTATAGTCCGTCGCACGCTGGTTTGGCGGGGGATTGTTGTTTCTGAGTGTTCGGCCGTGGCGATGCCGCCCTGTCGGAATCAATCGGTCTGGAGAATAATTTGGCGACCACATTTTTTGAACCACGGTCTCCCAATGGCCCAAATATAGTGATATGGGGGGACTGGTTTCCCGCAATCGTCGGTATTGTCCTTGGTGCGGCCGCGATTTTCAGCGTTTTTTCACATACGACAATAGAGGCCGTGACGCTGTGGTATGAGCGGTCGTCCTATAATTACGCCTTTCTCGTCATACCGATCAGTCTGTATCTGATTTATGAACGTCGCGATGGTCTGGTGAAGCTGCGCCCAGAGCCCGCCTGGTGGGGGTTGTTGGGGATGGTGGCGATGGGCGCTCTCTGGCTGGTCGCGGACGCCATTGACGTCTCTGTCGGGCGTCATTTCGCCGTGGTCGGTATGTTGCAGTCGCTGTTGCTCTGCGTACTGGGGTGGCGCGTATATTGGTTCCTGCTGTTTCCGCTCATGTTTCTGTGGTTGCTGGTGCCTACGGGCGACTTTCTGCTGCCATCGCTACAGAAAATCGCCATGGCGCTGTCTGTGTTTGGTCTGGAACTGACCGGCATTCCTATTTTTTCCGAGGGCTTTACGGTTGAAACGCCGACCGGGACCTATGTGGTGGCGCCCGGATGCGCCGGATTGAACTTTCTGTTGGCCGGGCTCGCGTTCTCGCTGCTCTACGGAAATTTACAATACCAATCCCGGGCGAAACAGATCGCCAGCGTGCTTGTGATGCTCGTGGTCGCCATCATCAGCAACGGCATCCGGATCGTCGGAATTATCGCCATAGCGCATGTGACTGAGCGCGAATTGAATATCGTCGATGACCATCTGCTCTATGGTTGGGGCTTCTTCGCCATCATTTTATTGGCGCTGATATGGATTGGCGCGCGCTTCCAGGACCCGTTGCGCGATTATGCGGCGGCAGTGACGCCCTCGCCGCGGCGGCGGTCGAAATCTCCTTATTGGGCGGGTGTTGTGGCGATCGCAGCGGTCGGCATTGCAGCGTCCGCGCCGAGCTATGCGGCATGGCGGAGCGCGTCCAACGCGGCGGGATGGGGCGAGGGCGCTCAGATTATGCTGACGCCGCCGGAATCGTTTGGCGATTGGCGGCGGGTGGAAAATAACGGCGCGTGGCGTCCGGCGACGCCGGCGGCGCATCTCCAAACGGTCTGGTCCTATCGGCGCGGTGCGCAAACCATCGATCTCGCCATCGGGTATTTCTGGACCCCTTCTCCTGAAGCAGACGTCGTCGCGGAGGTGAACTCACTCGTCGATGACAAGGTGTGGCGGCGTGTTGTAGCTCGTCATGGAATGGCGGAAATTGGCGGACAGGCGCTGTCGGTCGTGGGATCGCGAATTCGTTCGCGGTCCAGGGAACGGCTGGCGTGGCAGGTATACTGGGTCGATGGCGGCTTCACATCCAGCCGGATCGTTGCAAAACTGCATCAGGCGAAGGCCATGTTCCTGGGTGGGGAAATGCGCGCCGCCTATGTCTCCGCGTCCATTCCCATTGGCGGCGATCCGGATGTCGAGGCCGGAGCTGCGGTTTTACGGGATTTCTTCAGCGCGGCGGCGACATTGCCGGATCTTTTGTCCAGTGCGCAGAAAACAACGCGCTGACAGGCGCTCTATCATAGCAACAGGCGGAATTTAGAATATGTGCGGTGTAGTTGGCGTCTTTGACAGTCGCGGCTTGCGACCTGTCGACGAATCTTTGTTGCGGCGGATGAATGATTCCATCGCCCATCGCGGGCCCGATGGCGACGGCGTCTTTATGGATCCGGGCATTGGGTTGGGGCATCGTCGGCTGGCGATTATCGATCTGGCTGGCGGCGATCAACCGCTGTTTAATGAAGACAACTCCGTCGTCGTCGTCTTCAATGGCGAAATTTATAATTTTCAGGCGCTCATGAAAGAGCTGGAGG
>JAESSL010000445.1 GCA_016764135.1 Alphaproteobacteria bacterium | reverse complement strand
GGCGCCACGACGAATCATGCCAATCAGTCGGTACGCTTCCGGGTTTTCGGGAGATTGTTTCGTATAAACATCGAGCTGTGTTTCGGATTCCTGAAGTCTCCCCATTCGTTGCAGAACAACGGCTAGATTAAATTGAGCGTCCAGATCCTCAGGGCAGACAGAAAGCGCTTTGCGAAGCGCCGCTTCCGAACCCTCCAGATTTCCGGCATGTTGATGAAAAAGGCCAAGCCTTACATGATGCTCAACATTCAGTGGCTCAAGCGCAATGAGAGCGTTTGCGGTTTCAACTGCATTTTTAATATTTCCTTCAGCATCGAAAATAGCGGCCTCGATACGGAGGTTTTCAACCTCGCTAGCGGCGCCGGACGACGCAAGCTTCCGACTCTCATCATACGTTGACTTGGCGTCTGAAAGCCGACTTTGTTTTATGAGAAGAAGGGCGAGATTGCCATATGCGAGATGAGAGTTAGGTGAAAATTTTATGATGCGTTGAAAGATGTCAATAGCGTCATCCAGCTGGTTTTTCTTTTCTAGAACAATGCCGTACCCGAACAATGCCTGTATATTTGTGGGCGCTAGATCAACCGCCAATTTGTATGCCTCAAGAGCATGATCATATTTTTTTCGGTGAAGGGCGAGACGAGCGGAATTCAAGACTGCTTGCATAAAATTTGGGGCGAATAGAAGTGCTTTTTTATAAGAATTCGACGCCGCGTCCAAGTCTCCCTCGTCCTCCTGCGTCGCACCTAGGTTGTTCCAGGCTTCGGCGTATTCAGGCTCCAGAAAAATCGCCTTTTTCAGGGCCAGTATGGATCGCTCGCCTGAATTCTGATCTCGATACAGGACGCCCAAGGTGTTTTGAAAATCGGGGCGGCTTGGATCTAGCGAAGCAGCGCGTTGAACAAATTCTAGAGCGTCTTGGGTGTTTGAATAGGATTGAAACAGCAATGCGCCCATTAAATGCAGCGCATCGGTATTGCGCGGATACTCAGAGAGAACGTTTTGGTAAATTTCTTTTGCGGCGTCTTGGCGCCCATTGTCTTGATGGGTGAGGGCGGCCTCCAGTTGGTGGCGAAGGCGCTCGTTTGGCGTGGGTTGTCGATCAATCATGCTTGAAATTGCTGTGGTGTGGGATCTATCTATCAAAAGCCTTGGCGCATGAAGTGGTCTTACCGCTCGCGACGATGTAGGTTAGCGCGTTTTTTAGAGGCGCGCGAATTATTAGTCGATAGAAGATAAAGGGGATTAGAGCATGCAGGTAGTGATTACGGGCGGATGCGGGTTTATCGGGCGGCGGCTCGCCTTGAAATTGTTAGAGCAAGGCGTATTGGCCAACCCGTCGGGCGGCATGGATGAAATCAAGTCCCTGGTGCTGTTTGACGTCGGTGAGCCGACGCCTGTGATTCCGTCGGACCCTCGATTAAAAATCGTTACAGGCGATATTTGCAGTGAGGCCGATATCAGCGCGCTGATCAGTCCTGAAACGAGCATTGTGTATCATTTTGCAGCGGTGGTGAGCTCCGGAGCGGAAGCGGACTTTGATCTGGGTATGAATGTCAATTTCGATGGAACGCGAACTGTCCTGGAGGTGTGCCGGAAGTTGGAAACCCCGCCAAGGCTGATCTTCGCGAGCTCCGTAGCGGCCTATGGCGGCGACATGCCGGACGTCATTCAGGATTCAACCATTCAACGGCCGCAGACATCCTATGGGGTGCAAAAAGCCATGTGTGAACTCTTGGTGAATGACTATACCCGTAAAGGGTTCATTGATGGCCGGACATTGCGCTTACCCACCATTGTGGTGCGGCCGGGTAAGCCGAACAAGGCAGCGTCTACCTGGGCCAGTTCGATCATCCGTGAGCCTTTGCAAGGGCAGGAAGCGATTTGTCCCGTCAGTGGAAATCAAGCAATGTGGTGTTTGTCGCCGCGTCGAGTTGTGGACGCCTTTGTTCGCGCCGCGTCGCTTTCCGGTGATGAAATTGGCGCCAATCGGGCTATTGGCATTTCGGGAACGACCTACACGGTCCGCGAAATGCTCGATGCGCTCGTCAGCGTGGCGGGTACGCAAATGCTCGACCGGATCCGCTGGGAGCCAGATAGTGGGATCCAGGCGATCGTATCCGGGTGGCCAACTCACTTTAACCCGGTTCGGGGGATGTCTTTGGGATTTTCGTATGACAAGAGCATGGTCGAAATAATCGAAAGCTTTATCGAAGACGAACTCGACGGGACATTCGTATCATAAGTGGACCAACGGTTTGCGTACCGTAGCGCACCCTTAAAGGGTCGTCGTTAGCGAGCCTTCGCTCTGGATAAATACCAGGCTGGCGCAATCCCTGCGGCGGCTAAAAATGAGAGCGCCAGAAAAGCGTCTTGAAAACCCATGGTGCTGGCTTGTTCGTAGAGTACCTGACTGAGGAAATGCAAGGCGCCCGGCGCCTGAACGTTTTCCGCCGCACCGGCTTCGGCCAGCAGTTTTTCAACGGCCGCTAACATCTGTCGTGTCGTTGCGTTGGCGGCTGTTTGTGTGGCGGTCAGAGCATCGCTATGGCTGGGGACGCGAAAGTCCAGATATGCGATGACGCAGTTGAGCCAGATTGCAGCCCCCAGCATACGCACAAAGCTTATGATCCCAGAGCCCTGATTGACCTGTTCGGACGATAGCGCCTTCAACGCCGTTGCGTTGATGACAGGCATCGTGAAGGCCAGACCAAATCGTATGAACAGCGTAAAATAGACAAAGGTCCAGAAAGGCGTATTCACGTCGACAGTGCTGAGCTGCACGAAAGCCATTATGAAGGCCAGCAATCCACTTATGAGGATTACATGCGCGGGCAACGAGTCGGAAATGCGCCCCGCTATGGGAAACAGGAGTAAAAGCAACAACCCTCCGGGCATCAATAAAAGCCCGGCCCTCAGAGGCGTGTAACCTTGTATGCTTTGCACAAAAAGGGGAATAAGGAACGTGGATGAAAGAAAAACACCGCCGACGAAAAAAGCCAAAAAGGCTGTGCTGGTGAAGCGTGGGTTTCGAAACAAGTTCAAGTCCATCAACGGTTTTTCTGTGGAAATTTCCCATAGTATGAACGTTATGAATCCGATTCCGGCGGCGGTGAATGTTCCGACTATTTGATTCGACGCCCACCCAATCCGGTTGCCGCTGCCAAGCGCGAACAAAAGACAAAACAGTGAAAAGCAAATTAGCAAAAAGCCCGCGAGGTCGAAGGGCGGAATTTTTTTGGGTAAGGCGCGGCTGGGCATGAAGAACAGGCCCATGAAAATCGCCATAATGATGGACGGGACGGTCAGGAAGAAAATATACCGCCAGTTAAAAAAGTCGATGACGACACCGCCCAAAGTGGGTCCCATCGCGGGAGCGAACACTATACCCATGCTGAACAGGCCCATGGCGGCGCCGCGACGTTCGGGTGGAAAGACTCTGAACATGACGGACATGGCCAAAGGTTGAATAATCCCGGCTGCGATTCCCTGCAAGAAACGCCCGGACATGAGCATGTCCACATTGGGCGCGACGCCACTCGCGGCGGAACCAAGCAAAAACAAGATAAGGGAGACGACATAGACCGCGCGTTCGCCAAAAACAGAGATAAGCCATGCGCTGATTAACATTCCAGCCGTCATGGCGGCGAAAAAGCCCGAAGATAGCCATTGGGCCTGATCTCGACCAATGCCAAAGGCGCCCATAATGTCAGGAAAAGCCACATTTACGGTTGTCTGAGTGAGAACCATCGTCATGGCGCCCAGCATGCATGTGATTGATGCAAGCCAACGGTAGGCAGGGCCATATTGTTCGAACAGGTCGTCGGTGCTGATGGAAGGCAACACCTTAATCCGCTTTTCGATAAATCAAAGCCAAGCGACCAGGCAGCTTGTCATTGATGGGTGAGAATGTGTCTATTGTATTTCTTTTCATCAACTAATGTCGCCAAGGAGACGTTATGAAGCGCCCGACCGAGGTCTTTCGATCACTTTTAAAAAGCAAAGATTTCATCTATTTACCAGCGGTTTATTACCCCCTTGGCGGTAAATTGATGGAAAGCGTCGGGTTTAGCGCCGCCTATGTCGGCGGCTACGTCACGGGAGGGTCGCTCGCGGTCTCCGAACCACTGGTGACTCTGACGGAGCAAGTCGATGTGGCGTCATCGATCGCCAGTGCAGTTTCAATTCCAATCCTGTGTGACGCTGGCGCCGGATTTGGCGAACCGATGCATGTGACAAGGACGGTGGAGGAATTTATCCGGGGCGGGGTTTCTGGCATTCATATTGAAGATCAGCTTTATCCAAAACGCGCGCATTATCACAAATACGTCGCCCACGCGATTGAGCCCAAGGAATTCGAAGACAAAATAAAATGGGCCTGCAGGACACGCGATAAGGTTGATAAGGACTTTGTCATAATTGCGCGTTCGGATACTTGTCGGTTTCTCGGGCTGGATGATGCGATCTCTCGCGTAAATCGCGGCGCCGATGTCGGGGCGGATATGGGGATGGTGTTTCCGACAACTCATGAAGAAGCTGTCAGGGCGCCCCAGGAATCATCTGTTCCGCTGATTTACGTCATCAGCCGCGGCAATCGGGATGGGCGTCCGATTTATACGCCAAAGCAACTGGAAGATATGGGCTACAAGGCCGGAATCGATGCACAGTTATATTTGTTGCTGACCTTTCATTTCGCCCGTAAAGCTATGATCGAAATGAAAGAAAAAGGCGATTACAGTGGTTTATCCGATAGTGACTTTGTTGGATTACGTCAGGATGTCGAAGATTTAATCGGAATGGACTCTTTCTACGAAATTGAGGAAGAGACGGTTGAGGACAAAAAATGGGGCAAACGCTAACAGGGCGGGATTCAGGCGTCCCACGGCTCCTTCGAGTTTCCTGCAAAATTTTTTAAGGTGTTCCAGATGTTGTTTATCCATAACGATGTCGTCGAATCCATATTATCGATGCGGACCTGCATTGATGTGCAGGACAAGGCGTTTCAGGCGGTGAAAACCGGGGAGGCGACGCACCGTCCGAGGATTGATGTCTTTGCGCCGAGTGAGTCCCCGGAAGAGTATTATCGCTGGGGGTCGATGGATGGCGCGTTTGGAGGGTATTTTGCGACCCGGATGAAGTCTGACATTATGCGCTGGCAAAAAGACGATGCGGGTCGCGCCACCGAGGACAAATACTGCGTGGAACCGGGCACGTATTGCGGGCTGATCTTTTTGTTCAGCACCCGAAATGGCGCGCCATTGGCTCTTATCAATGATGGAATATTGCAGCATATGCGGGTTGGCGCCGGAGCTGGACTCGGCGTTCGCTATCTTGCGAGAGAGAATGCAAAAATAGTGGGAATTATCGGTTCGGGCGGTATGGCGGAAACGTACCTTGAGGCGTTTCTTGCGGTTCGCGACATTCAGGAAGTTAGGGTGTATAGCCGCTCCCCTGATAATCGCGAAGCGTTCGCCCGCAAGATGGGCGCCCGGTTCGGGGTTGAAATTTCCCCTGTGGATACGCCTGAAAAGGCGGTGCGGGGCGCGGATATCGTCGCCAGTTGCACCAATAGCATGACGCCGACACTTGATCCTGCGTGGATCGAACCCGGAATGCATGTGACCGACGTCAACAACAAGGAAGTATCCGACGAAACCTTCGCCCGGTTTGATATATCGGTTCGACAGGGTTCGGACGAGCTCCCTATGGCGCCGCATGGTCAGTTCCGAAAGGGGATCGGAAAGAGCCCTGGCGGGTATGTCAGCGGAACGCCGCTTGAACAACAACGTCTTCCCGCCGCGCCTGTTGAGGCGAAGGCGGAACGCTCTTTGATCCAATTTGTTGATCTGGCGGATGGTTCTGCGCCAGGGCGACAGAATGACGAACAAATTACCTACTACTATAACAGCGGATTTAATGGCCTGCAGTTTGCGGCTGTAGGCGGCGCTGTCTATGAAGCCTGCGTGGAACAGGGCTTAGGACGATCATTGCCTCTTGAATGGTTTTTGCAGGACGTTAAAAACTGATGCTGGCGAGCGTAAACAGGAAGATACAGATGCGATTTTGGGTGGTTTTATTCGGGGCGGTTATTCTTTTATCGGCGTGTGTGACGACTGAGACGTTAAATCCAAATGTGAACGGCGCGCCGATCGACGTTAAGGGCGTCAGCTATGACAAGATTTGGAACGTAACCTTGAAAGCGGTGTCGCGACGATTTCCGAATGTTGAGCCGGACAAGGCCAGCGGGGTCATCAAGGCGCGTGACGGCGTAACTTTCACGCCATGGCTGGAAGCTGTCGGGGTCTTTATTCGCCCCACGGAAGACAGCGAACATGGATATTTTATTAATATCGTGTCGCAACGACGTTTGTGGAGAAACGGCGGCCCCGATGTCTGGGGACAGCATATCCTGAAAGAAATCCGAGAGAACCTCGACGCCCAGTAATTTGGTCTGCTCTCGAGCGCGACTCTTGATCTAGGAGATTTTCAAATGCTAAAGCAATCCTATTACAAGGACCATTGGGTCAAAATTGAAGAGGAACGTCTGGATCGCTACGAATCCATGTTCCGGTGGACTCCGGCGACAGCGGCGTTACTTGAGCCTGCGGGGGTTTCCGAAGGACAGGTTGTCGCTGATGTCGGATGTGGCCCAGGATTTGTAGCGGTGGAGTTGGCGAGGCAGGTTGGTCCAAGCGGACATGTCCACGCCTTTGATATTAACGCTGACTTTATAGCGCGAACAAAAGCGCGCGCCGCTAATGAAGGCCTCTCGGAGCGTATCACCACGCACCATCTAACCGGGGCGGAACTGTCTTTGGCTGACGATACGCTTGATCTT
>JAESSL010000444.1 GCA_016764135.1 Alphaproteobacteria bacterium | reverse complement strand
CCGGCCGCCCCTTCTCGCCTGCGCCAGAGCCGCCACAGAATGCCCGCATGAAGGTCACCATCGTCAACACCGGCGTCGGTAACGTCAAATCAGTCGCTAATATGTTGCGGCGCGTAAAAAGCGCCGATGCGTTGGATATCAGCATCAGCGATGACCCGGACCAAATACTGGCGGCGGATACGTTAATATTGCCAGGCGTTGGCAGTTTCGATGCGGCCATGGTTCGACTGACCGAGAGGGGACTCATTGAGCCTCTGAATATAGCGGTTCAAGAGCGCAGCGCCGCAGTCCTTGGCCTTTGTCTTGGCATGCAGCTTATGGCCGACGGAAGCGATGAGGGGCATGAAAAGGGCCTAGGATGGATCCCCGGCCGCTTTAAACGGCTAAAAGCGTCGACGCAGGGACATACGCCTATTCGAGTCCCGCATATGGGATGGAATATTCTCTCAGAAACAAAAAACTGTGTCTTGTACGAAAATATGGGCGATGAAATTAGATTCTATTTCGACCATGCCTACGCCTTACAGCCGGAGGAACCAGGGTATTACTGTGGAACAGCCAGTCATGGTATAACCTTCGCTGCGGGCATCCGGTCCGGGAATATTTTTGGCGTTCAGTTTCATCCGGAAAAAAGTCACCGGTTCGGCTTGGCGTTATTTGAAAATTTCCTTAAATTCGCAGCTCAATGCGCCCGCCAGCCAATGGAGGCGTTATCATAAACCGGCGCGACCAAACGAATATGACGCCAGAAGAAACCATGGACCAGATACGGGGCGCGTATGAGACCCGGGACCAGGAGCTGCGTCAAAAGTTCAATCGCAGCTTGTCGTTTCAAGACGCCATGGACGACCGTTGGGAAAGGGCTAAACGCCTCGGGTTTGGCGACGGTACAAGCATCTACAACAGCGCGACTATCTTTGGCGATGTCCATGTCGGGCGGAAAACGTGGATTGGCCCCTATGTCATTCTCGAAGGTGTGGGCGGCGGCATTACGATTGGCGACACTTGTTCCATATCCTCAGGCGTCCATATTTACACCCACAATACAATTGCGTGGGCCTTGTCCGGGGGAGAGATTGAAACTCAACAGGCCCCGGTTTCAATCGGCGATCGAAACTATATCGGAAGCCAGAGCGTTATCGCGGCGGGCGTCAGGATTGGCGATGGTTGCGTCATCGCCGCAAATAGTTTTGTAAACGCCGACGTCGCAAGCGGAACCGTCGTCGGTGGCACCCCGGCGCGCGTCCTTGGCCGTGTCGAATTCCGCGATAAAATTCCGGTCATCGTTTATGATAATGGCAAGGTAACGAGCTTAACAAATGAATGAGTCATCAACCGTCGAGATTGATTTGAAGGCCGAGCTTGAGCGAATCCTGCTGGCGATCCGGCAAGATACGTTTGGCGGACGCGCCGCGCCCACCGTACGAATGCAAGAGAACACATCGGTTGACGCCGACGGTGCGCTCCAAGGCGGCATCGAAGTTTTCATCCTTAAGCGCAATGGCGAAGAAGCAAAGCTTCACGAACAATCCTTAAACGGCGTCACATCGCTCGATGCGCTAAAAGACGCGTTCGGCGAGGCGCTGAGTATTGTACTGGCCGGACATACCTCCTGGCCTCGATAACCCTGAAAAAGAACACGGATCACATGAGCCTTATTTCCAAAACACGCACCGTCTTCCGGATTGCACGCGCCAACCCAAAAGGGTGGCGCTCATACGTCTGGAATACAGGTATGGCGCAGATGCGCAAAACCTGGCCCTTGATGGCCCCGGTTTACCTGTCGATTGAGCCGACAAACGCCTGCAATGCGCAATGCCCGGTTTGCGAAACCGGAAAAAACGAAATGGCGCGAAAGAAGGGCCTTCTGGACCCGGACGCGTATCGCGACTTTATCGATCAGGTCGCGCCAACGACAAATTCTATCCTGTTGTATTTTATGGGCGAGACATTCCTCCATAAACACGCCTATGACATGATCCGCTATACGCGTGACAAGGGCATCTACGTGGAGACCTGCACAAATGGCGACTTCGTTGACGCCAAGGGCATAATCTACTCCGACATCAACAAAATCAGTTTCCAGCTTGGCGGGATGACGGAAGAAACGCATCAACGTTATCGCGCCGGAACCAGCCTTGCGAAAGAACACGCCAAGCTGATCGAATTGATCGAGGAACGCCGGAAGCACCCGGAGTCGAACGTTCAAATCGAAGTCGGTTTCATCGTCATGCGCCACAACGAACACGAAGTTCCGGCGTTTTTGAAATGGGCGGAGGAAATCGGCGTCGACGTCGCGAATATCATCGACCCCTGCGTTCGCAACATGTTCGAGGCCTATGCCTATCTGCCAAAGGACAAGACGTATTGGTACTATGATGACGAAGCCTTCGAGGCGGGCATCTTACAACCACGCGTTTTGCCGCAAAACGAATGCATGTGGATCTGGAATTCACTTCAGATCAACTGGAACGGCGAGGCGGTGCCATGCTGCCGGGATCCAAACGGTAAACATATCCTTGGCAATGTCTTTGAAGATGGCCTGCTAAGCGTTTTCAACAGTAAAAAAGCGCGAGATTTTCGTAAGCAGGTGTTGACCAAGCAAGGCGATGTCGACCTCTGCAAACTTTGCTCGGGCTACGGATTGCCTACGATGCAAAAGGAAAAGCCCGCAGAATTCTCGGTCATCCGTCACACGACATCCTCCGAGGAGCTGGACGAAATCGAGGAAATCGCCAAACAGGCCGTCCAGCGTTAGCACAAGAGTCGGAAACAAGAACCCATGATCCCCTTTATTGATCTACAAGCCCAGCGTGCGCACATAGCGTCTGACGTTGACGCCGCTATCGCCCGCGTTCTGGAGCATGGCCAGTTCATCATGGGACCGGAGGTCGCAACTCTGGAGCATGACCTGTCCGCATTTTGCGGGGCGACACATTCCATCACCTGCGCCAATGGCACAGACGCGCTGCAACTGGCGCTGATGGCGCTAGGCGTCAAGGCGGGCGACGCGGTGTTTGCGCCGTCCTTTACATTTGTCGCGACGGTCGAGGCGGTTGCGCTGATTGGCGCGACGCCGGT
>JAESSL010000443.1 GCA_016764135.1 Alphaproteobacteria bacterium | reverse complement strand
CCGTCCGCCAGAAATTCACATAAGGCTCTGATTCCAGATGACGGTCCCGTAGGATCTTCATCGCCGCTGAACGCAAACAGGCGCCAGCGCCCATCGGCCTGAACAACGTGACCCAGATGAACAGGCTTGGCGTCCGCCAGACGGATGACCGGAGCCGAGTGGAACCGCATCCCAAGAACCAAGCCATGCGCGAGGTGCTGATGAGTCGCCGCAGCGGAAATGATCGACGGGGCGTAGCGGGTTTCCGTTCCCGCCGTGAAACGCCCGTGTTGGACGAAATACTTTTGAAACGCCGCCGGATCGACGCCTTCGTCGTCTGCATCGTCAGATTTCTTGGGCGGCGCGCTGAACATTTTGGCGAACTCACGATCGAAGTCGATCAACTCCTTTGCGACGGCTTGCCGTTCGGCGGAATACGTATGGAGGATTTCAGGCGTGCTCCGACCCTGGATAACCGACGCCAGTTTCCATCCCAGATTGAAGCTATCGCGCATGGAAACGTTCATCCCCTGCCCCGCTTTTGGACTGTGGGTATGACAGGCGTCGCCAGCGATGAAGACATGCGGCGTACGCGACGCTTCCGCCTCGGTCGGAACATCGTCAAATTTATCGCAGAGACCCTGTGCGATCTCATAAACGGACCACCAGGCGACTTCTTTCACCGTCAATGAATAGGGCCGAATGATCCGCTGCGCCGCCGCGATAAGGTGATCCGAATTTATATTTTTACTGGAAATTCTCTCGTTTTTGCTGAGTTTATCGAGCTCGATATAAAGGCGAACCATATAGCCGCCTTCTCTCGGAATGATCAGAACGCTGCCTTCATTGGCGGAATGGATGACGGATTTAAGTCGAACGTCCGGAAAATCCGTAATGGCCAGCACATCCATAACCCCCCAGGCCTGATTGGCGGAATCGCCGTTCAGGGTCAGCCCAAGCGCGCGGCGAACGGCACTACGCGCCCCGTCGCATCCCACCACGTAACGGGCTTTGACGGTCTCGATTTCACCCTCGTGTTCGACGTCGGACCGTTCCAGCGTGACCGTAACCGGATGAGACGCGCCGTCGCGGTTTTCGTCAGAATCTCCAGCCACAGCGGTCAAGTCGATGCTGAGGTTCGACAAGCGCCGCGCATAATCAGGAACCAATCGCGATGGCGCGTCACGCATGACGTCCAGAAAAAAGTCATGCACGCGGGCCTGATTCGAAATCACATGCGGGAATTCCGACAATCCGTCCTCGGTATCCTGGATTCTGCGACTGCGGATGATTTCCTCAGGCTTGTTTTCGTCGGGCTTCCAGAAGGTTGTTTCGTTAACCCAATACGCTTCCTTCAAGACGCGCTCGCTAAAGCCATAAGCGTTGAACATCTCCATTGTCCGACAGGCGACGCCATCCGCTTGTCCGATACGCAAGGGCCCGGTTTTTTGCTCAACGATGCGGGTCTTGATATCAGGAAAAATCGCCAACTGCGCCGCCAGCGCCAAACCAGCTGGGCCACAGCCCACGATCAACACATCGACCTCTTCTGGCATTCGACCCAGGCGCCCAGCCTCGCCAGCGTCCACCGCCGCGTCCGAGACACCCGGATCACCTGTTTTGAAGCCGTTTAGATGAAACTGCATGGCGAATGGCTACCTCAAAAATATTCCAAACAGGCGCTGGATCATCCTCTGGGCAAGTCCTGAAAAAACGCCGGATACCCGCGCTAAATACACCGCCGACACCGTAAACGCGAGAGGGCACACCAGCGTCATTTCAACTCAGAATGACATAAAAACCAGGTTCCTGATCAGTGAAAAAAGCGCCCAGCATCGATGAGGGTTGTCTGACCCGTCATCGTTTCCGTGCGGCACATCGTCACCACCATATTGGCGCAGTCATCCTTGTCCGCCACTTTCTTCAACACCGCGCCCGCGGCCGCTTGTTCAATTTGTTCAGGGCGCAAGTTTTCAGTTGCGCGAGTGCCCTCCAGCAAGCCCGGCGCCACGCAATTCACCAGGGTTTCCGGCGCCAGCGCCACGGCCATACAGCGCGTCAAATGGTTCAATCCGGCCTTCGACACCGCATAGGCGATCGAGGACCCTGTTGGCGCCAGCCCGGCGATCGAAGAGATATTGACGATGCGCCCCTGCCCCTGCGCCTTCATGATGGGCGCAACGGCCTTCGTCATCCGCATCGGTCCCGTCAGATTGACGGCGATAATCTTGTCCCATGCTTCCTCGGTCAGGGCATCGAGATCCTGATAAGGGATTGATTTGTTATAAGCAGCGTCGTTGACCAGGATATCAAGACGACCAAACCGCTTTGTGACCGCCGCCACCAGCGCGGTCACTGCTGCGCCATCTGTGATGTCGCAGGCGAAGGCGGCCGCGTTGATCTGATAACGGGAGGTCAAGTCGCGGGCCACCTCTTCCGCCTGATCGCGACTACGCGCATACATCACCGCAATATGTACGCCTTCGCGCGCGAGAGCATGACAGATGCGCTGCCCAAGGCCGCCATTGCCGCCCGTCACCAAGGCTACCGTTCCCTTAAGGTCCATAAAATTCCCCTGTAAATGTGAGCGCTACTGAGTCGCAACGCAAAAAGGTTGTCACCGTATCAACGTGTATCGACGGATGGCCTATTCAGGCCAATTTTCCAATAAATCAACCGGGTCGCCAAATTTCTCCGCCATGGCGACAACCGAAGGCGCTCGCAAGGCGCTCAGGAAACCCTTATCAATCAAGGTCGCTGTCCCGGCGGTGACAGTCGTGTCGTAGCTTATGAGGTCCATATGGACTGGCGGCTCCTCCCACTCCGGCATCACGCGACGGATGTAATCCGACGGTTTTGCCAAATCGATGCCGTAATGCAGCGCACCGACCGAATTCGACCCGGCAGGATAAATCGTATGACGGGGGGCTTTTGGGTTGAACCCACAGCCGAGCTCGATGATCTGACCGCCGATCAGCATATCGCGCAGGACCTTCGCCTCTTCGCTATCGCCATCAACGCTGGTAACGCGGTCATCCTCGAAATTGACCTTGATCGCTTCGTCGAAGGGTTTGGCAAAACCGACAGCCCAAAAAGGGACGACAACGCCATTCAAGGCGACCGGAACCGAATCGTCGTTATCAACGGAGGTCCGGTCATACAGGTTTGGACCATGCGTCGGCAGATAATGGACATAACAACCCGGCTCGTCCGCAACCATGTTGCCCCGCCAGCGTGCGGAAGACAACAAACGCCGCCGCATATCTGCGGTAAACTGGATGCTCAGATCTGTGCCGCGAGCGCAGGAGAAATTCAGATCAAAGTCGCCCGACTCAGGGTAAATCTTCGCCGTCTGGCGGATAATTTCGCCGACCAGGTCAATCGGGAATCGCGCCTGATCCGTATCAAGCAAATCAAGATTACGGAAATAGGTGATCTTGACCCATCGTTGGCCTTTGGCGCGCTGGGCTATGCAGAACGGATCGATGATGGAACAAAACCACGAAGAAACAACAAAAGTCGCACTCTCGACGATGGGCCGTATTTCGGCAGGAATTTCAGTGTGCTGCGTCGTATCACTCATGATTACCCAAGGCTTTATGCCCCGCGACCGGGCGATCCCGCAAATTGCGTGAATCACTCTGGGATCGAGCTTACGGTCCGCCAGAAACACCAGCTTGTCGTCCGATGTGAAAGCGAATGTGCGCAAAAAATTATCCATTGCTTCAAAGCGCAGCCCCGTCAGGACAGTATCCAATGTGGACTCCGTCGGAAGGCCGACGCCGTTGAATTCATTCATGCTGGTAATTTCTCCTGTCCCACTCGTTTGGGTATCTTACACGCCAGAGCACGGCATGCCATGTCGTGCTCCTTGATAGCTTTATCCATCATTGCGTTGCCCTGGAGCGGCGCCTACTAATGTCGCCTAAATCCAATGTCAGTTTAATGGCGTTCCCGTTTTCCCACACAAAATGTAAGATTCAAGGCCTAAAATATGAAAGCACATATTGTACTTGCGCGTCCTGAACCGAAATCATTTAACGGCCACTTGGCTGCATTGGCGCGGGACACGCTGCAGAGCAGAGGATGGGGCGTATCCACCACCAATCTATATGAAACAGGGTTCAATCCTTGTGAAGGAGCGGCCCATTATCGGGATCCCGTTGATTCTGAGCGCTTCGATGCCCAGTCAGAACAGCGGAATGCATCGCAAACCAAAACAATCCCGCCGGAAATACGCAAGGAAATCGATCTACTGGATCAAGCGGACTTATTGATCCTGCAATATCCCATGTGGTGGCACATGCCACCTGCGATCTTGAAAGGGTGGTTCGACCGCGTGTTTGTCTATGGCGACGTCTATTCGAGTAGCCAAAAAATTGAAAATGGGCGGTTCGCCGGAAAAAAAGCGCTACTTTCACTGACAGTGGCCCCAAACCGCGAAGCCTACGCCTTTGATGGTCGGTGTGGTGAAATCAGCCTGCAACTTTGGCCCGTCAACTTTTCACTAACCTATGTTGGTTTTTCTGCCCTTGATCCGCAAGTGATCTACGGCGTCAGTTCCGGCGCTCATAACGCAAGGCCCGACGACAGCGAAGAACGCCTGCAACGGGCCCAGGATGATTATATATCGCGTCTGAAAAATATTGAAAACGAGCCAACAATGCCGTTCAACACCATGTCTGATTGGGGGGAAGACGGTCGTATCAAGCCATCCGCGCCAGCTCATAGCCCTTTTATTCGCCATAGCGAGAGGCTGGAATTTAGCTGAATCGAACCAGAGTTAGCACATTAACGCCAACCGCTAAAAAGCGCCTGATCTTGCCTGGAAAAGTAGCCAGCCATT
>JAESSL010000442.1 GCA_016764135.1 Alphaproteobacteria bacterium | reverse complement strand
GTTCCTGCAGCAATCTTACCGTAGAGCGGCAGCGGTACGACTTCGCCAGTGGCGCCGTTATCGTGTGACGCTGGCGGTGCGTAGTGATCATTACTGATAACCTTTGGCGAAAATCCGTTACGTTGGCCGAGACCTGCGGATTCTGCGTTCTCCGGCAAGCGAAGGATTTCCAGCGCACGCGCTTTATGCGCCAGTCGACGAATATAACCGCGCTCTTCGAGTCCCGTAATGAGGCGATGGATTCCGGATTTTGATTATAACCCAAGCGCTTCTTTCATTTCGTCGAATGACGGCGAAATTCCGGAATCATTGAGACTCTTCTGAATGTAGACGAGTAATTCGTACTGTTTACGTGTCAACAAGGGGCCGCTCCTCGAAGTGCCGGGGGCAAACACAAGATGTTGCGTTTACAAACCACATATAGAACAAAACAAAAACATTACACATGTTCTAGTTTAGTTCTTTTTTTTGGTCAAGCGGAAACTGAATAAAGAGGGAGGCGATCTAAATTCTAGCGAGGCCGTGCGGCATTGGGAGAATTTTAACACGTTCTCCCGCATTGATAGCGTCAGCGTGTGGTGGCCTGATGATAAGGCAATCGGCGCGGACTAGGCGCGATAACATGGAGCTGTCCTGTTTTGAGAAGGGCGTCGCGATGCGATCACCTGAATCGTCGATGCTTAATCGGGCTCGTAAGTAATCTTCGCGCTGATCGTTGGAGCCAAGATCCACACCCAAAACTGCAAATTCCGTCGTCTCTGTTTGGAGGTTCTGGCCCAGCATTTTTTGGAGCGCCGGAATTAAAAAGATGATCCCACAGACCAGCGTGGAAACGGGATTTCCAGGAAGGCCCAGCAACGGCGTTCCTTTAATATCTCCGAAGATCAGAGGTTTTCCGGGCCGCATGGCGATTTTCCAGAAATCCACCTCCAGCCCATGATCGCCGAGAACGGATTGGATGAGGTCATGGTCGCCGACCGAAGCGCCTCCGGTCGTCACCAGCATATCAGCGCCGCGCGCGGTCGCCGCCATGGCGCTCAGCGCGCCACGGTCATCAGGGGCAATGCCGAGCAAGATAGGTTCGCAGCCAACGGCTTCGATCATTGCGGCCAGCGCAAGACTGTTAGAGCTGACAATCTGATTTGGTCCCAGAGGGTCGCCCGGCATAACAATTTCATCGCCCGTCGCCAGGATCGCAATGCGAGGCTTTCGTCGAACAGAAATCCACGGCACGTTCATTGCCGCCACCATGCCGACATTCCGCGCAGTCATGACATCGCCAGAATGAAGGATGACGTCGCCCTCGCTGAAATCGAGGCCTGCAGGGCGTACATAATGGCCCACTGGCGACGATTCCCTAACGGTCACGGTATCGCCATCCGTGTCTGTATCTTCCTGTATGACGATGGCGTCAGCGCCATTTGGGACAGGACCGCCGGTAAAAATTCGCACGGCTTCACCGCTGCGCAGAGCGCCTTCATGTTCACCACCAGCGGGCGCATGTCCTACGACTTCCAGCGTTGCAGGGACATTGGCGACATCGGCCGCACGTACGGCATAACCGTCCATGGCGGATACGTCTGTCGGCGGTTGCGTTCGACGCGATGCGATATCCTCCGCAAGCACACGGCCTAATCCATTCGCCATGCCAATTTGTTCGGCCGGCGTGGGTGTTATCGTTGCCAGGATTCGATCCCGGGCTTCCTTGACGCTAAGCATTAGAGTCTCTCATACGTTCCAGATTTACCGCCGGATTTATGGAACAGGCGAATATTTGTGATTTCCATGCCGCGATCAACAGCTTTGCACATGTCATAAACGGAGAGCGCAGCGACGGAAACCGCTGTAAGCGCTTCCATTTCGACGCCTGTCTGGCCGTTCAACTTGCATCGCGCTGTTATATCGATTGCGATGCGATCCGGGACAATGACAAGGTCGACCTTCACCGAAGTCAGGGCGAGGGGGTGGCACAGCGGAATTAAATCTGGCGTGCGTTTCGCGCCCATGATGCCCGCAAGCTGCGCAACGGTCAGAACGTCGCCCTTTTTCATCGCGCCTTGTTGGATCAAGGTGATTGTTTCGGGTTCCATCACAATAGAGCCCGCCGCGATTGCGATACGTTCGGTGCTTTCTTTGGTGGAGACATCAACCATGACGGCATTACCGTCTTTGTCAAAATGTGTGAATTCGGACGCCATTCGATATCGTCCCTAGGCAGCGACTGGAGAGGTGAGAATAGCGCGCGTCGCCGCACGGACATCGTCCTGCCGCATTAACGATTCTCCTATCAGGAAACACCGCACGCCAACGGCGGCGCAACGGGCCAGATCATCCGGAGACCCCAATCCACTTTCACCGACGGCGATTCTATCCCCAGGGATATCTTTCGCCAGCGCTTCGGTTGTCGCGAGATCAACGTCCAGCGTTTTCAGATTGCGATTATTGACGCCGATGAGCGGCGATTTTAAGCGTAAGGCGCGCTCCAGCTCCGCTTGGTTATGGACTTCGATCAAGACATCCAAACCAAGATCAAAGGCCAGTGTTTCCAGCGCTTGCGCCGTTTCATCATCAAGCGCCGCCATGATCAACAAAATGCAATCGGCGCCAATCGCGCGGGATTCGTAGATTTGGTACGGGTCCAGCATGAAATCTTTTCGCAGCACCGGTATGGAAGTCGCCATTCTGGCCGCGGTCAGATAATCATTCTTCCCCTGAAAGTACGGAATATCCGTCAGAACGGATAAACAGGTTGCGCCGCCGGACGCGTACGCCCGAGCGAGAGAGGCGGGGGCGAATTCAGGGCGTATCAATCCTTTGCTGGGCGATGCTTTCTTTAATTCGGCGATGAGCCCGTACCCCTGAGCTGAATTTTCCTTCAATCGCGCCGCGAAGCCTCTTGGCGTGGGGCCTTTTGTCGCCAGCTCCACAATTTCGGACAGGGGTCGTTGCGCTTTCAATTGCTCGATATGTTGGCGTTTGTCGTTACAAATTCGCTCCAGGACGTCGCTCATGCCGCGCCCTCATTGGTAATCGCAACAAGCGTGTCCAACGCGTTTTTCGCGCGGCCGCTGGAAATTGCGTCTGCGGCGATGGCGACGCCTTCCTTCAAATCAGTAACGCGTTCCGCGACCATCAACGCCGCTGCGACGCCAAACAATACAATGTCACGATATGCGCTCGCCTCTCCAGCGAGGACGGCGCGAATTGCGGCGGCGTTGTAATCGGCGTCGCCGCCTTTCAAATCTTTCGGATCCGAAATTGGTAAGCCCGCGTCTTCCGGACTTAAATCAAACTCACGAACGTTACCGTTGTCATACTCGCAAACATGGGAGGGCCCGGTCGTCGTCAATTCGTCCAATCCATCGGAGCCGTGTACAACCCAAACACGTTCTGCGCCAAGGCGTCCAAGCGTTTCCGCCATTGGGCGAACCCATTTGGGCAAATACGTGCCAACCAGAAGGCGTTTTACCCCCGCTGGATTTGAGAGCGGCCCCAGGATATTGAAAATGGTGGGCACGCCAAGCTCTATTCGGGTCGGCATGACATGGCGCATCGCACTGTGGTGACGTTGCGCCATCATGTAGCATATGCCTGCGTCGCGGAGCGCTTTTTCCAGTAGCGGGAAATCCGCGTCCAGATTGACGCCCAGTGCGCTCAAAACGTCGGCGGCGCCGGATTTTGACGTT
>JAESSL010000441.1 GCA_016764135.1 Alphaproteobacteria bacterium | reverse complement strand
GTATATTCCGGTGTTAATTTTTGCCGTCGCAGCGATGGACGCCGCAGTTAGCGGGCTGCCGTCAAAGCCACATCTATACATTTTGGCGGCGATCCTGGCGGCCGCCTTGCCACTGGCGCCCTGGGCGGCGGCAGCGGCGATACGACAAGCGCTGGAATAACAAAATACAGGCGATCGAATAATTCAAACAATGAGGCCAATATGTCGCGGCGCCCACACGCCAAATTGTTTTGGCGCGAGGCATTTGGAATCGCTATAAAAAGACCATGCATAAATACGCCAATCCTAACCAGTTTTTACGCATCGCAAACCCTCTGCTGCCCTGGTTTTCCGGGGTGACCGTGCTGTGTATCGGCGCAGCGCTGTATCTGGGCCTGTTCACCTCCCCACCGGACTACCAACAGGGCGATACGGTTCGGATCATGTATATCCATGTTCCCTCGGCCTGGATGGCGATGTTCGTCTACGGGTCGATGGCGATCGCCAGCGCGACCGCGCTAATATGGCGCCACCCACCGGGCCATATGATCACCAAGGCCAGCGCGCCCATCGGCGCCTGTTTCACCATGATCTGCCTGCTGACCGGGTCGCTCTGGGGCAAGCCGATGTGGGGCACCTGGTGGCAATGGGACGCGCGGATGACCTCGGTCCTGATCCTGTTTTTCATTTATATCGGCTATATTGCGCTGGTGAACGCTTTTGACGACAGCGCGCGCGGGCAACGCACCGCCAGCGTGCTGGTGCTGGTCGGCGCCGTCAATTTACCGATCATCAAATTTTCGGTCGAATGGTGGAACACCCTGCACCAACCCGCCAGCGTCGTTCGGTTTGACGGCCCCGCGATTCACCCGTCCATGCTCTGGCCCTTATTGATAATGAGCGTCGGCTTCACCACATTTTATCTCGTCGTCCTGATTTTGCGGTTACGCGGCGAATTGGCGGCGACGAAAATCCGCAACCTTCGATTAGGTCAAGCGGACGCATAGGACGTACATAGAGCATGGCGGATAGAATTACTGAATTTCTGGCGATGGGCGGCCATGGTGCGTTTATCTGGCCCGCCTATATTGTCGCCGCCGTGGTTTTGACGGGACTTCTGATTGTCTCCATCAAGAATGCGCGCAATCAGGAACGCATTTTGAAACAACTCCGCGCCGCCCGACGCGGCGCACCAACTGGCGCGCAGAGCGGCGCAAGGAATAGTGATGACGCACGATAGCCCGCCCCTGCGCAGCCGCGCCGCGACTCGTAAACGCCGACGTCTCTATGCCGTCTTGTCCGGCGCCGTCATGCTGGCCATCGCCGCCGTGCTGGTGCTGACCGCGTTTGAAGACAGTATTGTCTTTTTCTACAGCCCCACTGATCTGGCGGAAAAACAGGCGGGTCGCGACCCCGTCAAACCGGACCAGTTGTTGCGCGTCGGCGGATTGGTCGAAGAAGACAGTGTAAAAACGGCCGCCGACGGCGTCACGAAGCTGTTCACCGTCACCGATCTGAAAAACACGCTCCGTGTCTCCTTCAAGGGTATTTTACCCGATCTGTTTCGCGAGGGCCAAGGCATCGTGAGCTCCGGTTCTCTGGGCCCGGACGGCATCTTTGTCGCCACCGAAGTGCTGGCCAAACATGATGAGACCTACATGCCGCCGGAAGTCGCCGACGCGTTGAAACGCGCGGGTGAATGGAAAGGCGACGAGGAAAAGGAAAAAACGCAATGATTGCGGAAATAGGTCACTTTTCACTGATTCTAGCACTTGTCGTCGCGCTGGTTCAGGCAATCGTCCCGCTGGTGGGCGCCCATCGCGGCGATGGAGCCTGGATGGCGACGGCCGCCCCCACCGCACTTGTTCAACTGCTCCTCATCGCAACGTCCTTCGGTTGTTTGATGTACGCCTTCGTAACCAGTGACTTTACAGTCATGAACGTCGCGCAGAACTCCAACACCCTTCAACCGATGCTGTACAAGGTCAGCTCCACCTGGGGCAACCATGAAGGCTCCATGGTGTTGTGGGTGCTCATTCTGGCCGTTTTCGGCGCCATGGTCGCCGCCTTTGGAGGCAACCTTCCGCCGTCGCTCAAGGCGCGCGTTCTATCGGTTCAGGCGATGATTGGCGTCGGTTTTTTACTCTTCATACTATTGACCTCCAACCCGTTCGAACGGGTTGTGCCGCCGCCGCTTGACGGACGCGATCTCAACCCGCTGCTGCAGGATCCCGGTCTCGCCTTCCATCCGCCTATGCTCTACATCGGCTATGTCGGATTTTCGATGGCCTTCTCTTTCGCCATCGCCGCATTGATCGAAGGTAAGGTCGACGCCGCCTGGGCGCGTTGGGTTCGCCCATGGACGCTGGTTGCGTGGTCGTTTTTGACCGCGGGCATCTCGCTGGGCGCCTGGTGGGCGTATTATGAGCTTGGCTGGGGTGGCTGGTGGTACTGGGACCCGGTGGAGAACGCCTCCTTCATGCCGTGGCTAGTGGGGACGGCGTTGTTGCACTCTTCCATCATCGTTGAAAAACGCGACGCGCTGAAAACCTGGACCATCCTGCTCGCCATTCTGACGTTTTCACTCAGTTTGATCGGCACTTTCCTGGTTCGATCCGGAGTCTTGACCTCGGTCCACGCCTTCGCCACCGATCCTGAACGCGGTGTCTTTATTCTACTCCTGCTGGTGATCGCCATTGGCGGCAGCCTGGCGTTGTACGCCTGGCGCGCGCCGATTTTGAAAGGCGGCGGATTGTTTGCGCCCATCAGCCGCGAAGGCGCACTGGTGTTGAATAATCTGTTACTGACCACCGCCGCGGCGACAGTCTTTATCGGTACGCTGTATCCGCTGTTTCTGGAAGCGGTCGGCGGCGGCAAAGTCTCCGTCGGACCGCCCTTCTTCAACGCCACCTTCGTGCCCTTGATGATCCCCCTGATTATCGCCCTGGGCGTCGGCCCGATGCTGGGTTGGAAACGCGGCGACCTGAAAGGCGCGCTGTCGCGTTTGAAATTCGCCTTTATCGCGACAATCGTGATCACCTTTATCGCCGCCTATATCTCCTGGGGCCGGTCGGTTTTTGGCGTTCTCGGCCTTTCGCTGGCCGGATGGCTGGCGACAGCGGTCATCCTTGAATTTGCATCGCGGATTGGTCTGGGGCGCGCCGGAAGCGGCGACGTCTTGCGCCGCATGGCCGGGTTGCCGCGCGGCGCCTGGGGCATGACGCTGGCGCATCTGGGTTTCGCCATCACCGTTGCAGGCGCGTCCGGCGCATCGTTGTGGCAAGACGAAGTCATCCAGTTACTGCGGCCGGGCGAAACCTTGTCCGTGGTGGATTACGACTTCACCTTGCGCAGCGTCGACTCCGTCAAGGGGCCCAACTACACCGCCCAACGCGCCACCTTCACGGTCCGGCAAAACGGCGAGGTCATCACGACCCTGGCGCCGGAACGCCGACGTTATATCGTGCAAGGCACCGAGACGACGGAAGCGGCGCTATACACCCAGTGGTACGCGGATATTTATGTCGTCATCGGTCAAAGCGATGGCAACGGGGCGTGGACCGTTCGTTTGTATTTCAAACCGCTGGTCCCCTGGTTATGGGCGGGCTCGTTGCTAATGGTGTTTGGCGGCTTTGTATCGTTAAGCGATCGACGATTGCGCATTGGCGCGCCGTCCAAGCGACTCGCGGCCCCCGAAGCAAAAGCGCCGACAGCGCAGCCCGCGGAATAGGGAATCGTCATGCCGCGTATCCTGTTCCTCGCGCCTCTGGCCCTGTTCGCCATTGTCGCCGCATATTTGGCGGTTGGCCTAACGAGAGACGCCCGGATTTTGCCCTCCGCGCTAATCGACAAACCCGCGCCGCAATTTGACCTGAAAGCGCTGAAGGACGGCGACCCGGGATTCTCAACAGCAGACCTGAAGGGCGACGTCATTCTGGTAAATATCTTTGCGTCCTGGTGCGTGCCCTGTCGCGCCGAACATCCCTTATTGATGCGGCTGGCGCAGGACAAAACCATAAAAATTTATGGCCTGAACTGGAAGGATCGCAAAAAAGACGCCATCGCCTGGCTGAACGAATTAGGCGATCCGTATGATTTGATCGGGCACGACCTTTCGGGCCGCGCGGGCATCGAATGGGGCGTCTATGGCGTGCCTGAGACCTATTTGATCGACCGGGACGGCCGTATTCGGTACAAAAAAGTCGGCCCGATGGTCGAAGAGACTCTGACGAACGAAATCCTTCCCTTGATTCAGGAATTGACCCAATGACCGTTCGGTTCGCACCGGTATTCTTCCTGCTTGGGGCTATTCTCATGCTTGGCGCTGGCCCTGCCTGGGCGGTGGAACCGGACGAGCGTCTGGCTGACGCCGTGCTGGAAGCCCGCGCCCGCGTGTTGTCCAAGGATATCCGCTGTCTGGTTTGCCAAAATCAATCCATTGACGATTCCAGCGCCAGCCTTGCGCGGGATTTACGTCTGCTCTTGCGCGAACGTCTGGTTGAAGGCGATAGCGACGAGCAAATTTTTGACTTCCTCGTCGCCCGGTATGGCGATTTTATTCTGCTGAAACCGCCGATGAAAGCGTCAACCTACGCGCTCTGGTTTGGCCCGCCGGCAATTTTTGTGCTCGCTCTCATCGCGTTGATTTTCTTTTTTCGACGGCGCCCGGCGCCAGAATCAGCAATTCCGGCGCCGCTGGACGGAGATGAACGCGCGCGTCTGGCGGCGTTGCTGGATGATGACCCCCAAAGCACGCCAGCCCCTCCGACGAGAACAGCAAATCACAAAGGCGAGCGTCCATGATGGTCTGGGCTGTTTTGATCGCAATGACCGCCGTGGCGTTTGCGATAATTTTACTGCCGCTCCTGCGATCCCGCGACGCCGCGCCGGATTCCGCCGCGTTCGACGTCGAGGTGTACAAGGATCAACTGACGCAAACCATCTCGGAGTACGACCGGGGGCTCCTGAGCGCCGATCAGGCGACCGCCGCCAAGACTGAAATCTCACGACGCCTTCTCGAAGCGGATGCGCGGCGTGGAGACGAAATCATCGCCGCCTCCACAGGGGGGCGCTGGGCCGTCGCCGCGCCAATTATCGTTCTGGCGCCGGCGTTGGCGTTAGGCTTTTACGCATGGCGGGGTTCTCCCGACCTTCCCGGACAACCATACGTGGAGCGGGGAGTCGAGCGCGCAGCGGCCAACGCGCAACGCGATAATACGTTGAGCCTGGACGCCGCCGCAAAAAAATTGGCGGACCAACTCAAGAAAAACCCGGCGAATTACGACGGCTGGCTGCTCCTGGCGCGCACCTATATGAACATTCAGCGCTATGGCGACGCGGCGGACGCCTTCGGCCATGCGCTTGGGCTTAAGTCCGGCGACGCCGATTTACGCTCGGCCTATGGCGAGGCGTTGACCTTCGCCGCAGACGGCGCGGTCACGCCCGCGGCGCGAACTGTATTTATGGCAACCAAGCGGCAATCGCCCAATGACCCGCGCGCGCGATTCTACCTTGCGCTGGCGCTGTTTCGGGGCGGCGACAAGCAAAAGGCGTTGGATCAATGGGTGGGGTTAATGCGCGATTCCACAGCAAACGCGCCCTGGCTCCCCGCTGTACGCCAACGCATTGCCGAAGCCGCAAAGGCGTTGAACCTTGATGTCGCCACCGTCACGCCGCAACCACTGCCCGCACAATCCGCCGGGCCAGCGGTGACCCCGGCGCCCGGCACCCCTACGGGCCCAACGGCCGCGCAAATGCAAGCGGC
>JAESSL010000440.1 GCA_016764135.1 Alphaproteobacteria bacterium | reverse complement strand
CATACGGCCCTGTTCGGCGTGCCGACCGAGGCGCGGGTCGCGTTTTCCTGCATTGCGTTGTCGAAAACCTGAGCATCGGGGGCCTGAGCACCGCACACCTAACCGTCGCGACCCTCCCGCATTCGTGCGAATAGACTCCACCTTCAACCCGGCCTAGTATTTTAACCTCGTCCCTGTCCGGAAGAAATCCTTCCGCGCCACCCCTGCGCGTATTTTCCGGCAACCCTCGATCTTCAGGACACACCAACACAACGGAGACATACGATGAGTGAAAATGGCGCGCGCATTATTGCGTTGGACAAGGAACGGATGCAGGCGATGGCGGACAAGGATATCGCCAAGCTGAACAAGCTGCTGTGCAAGGATTTGATTTACACGCACTCCTCCGCCCGCATCGACACCAAGGAAAGCCTGATTGGCGCGATGGAATCCGGCGCCACGGTCTATACCTCCGTTGTGCCGTCCAAGGTCGTCGCGCAGGATTTAGGCGATGTTGTGGTGCTGACCGGCGAGGCGCAAATCAGCGTGCTGTCGAAGGGCGTGGCGAGCTCCTTTGGCGCCCGCTTCCTCGATGTGTACCAAAATCAGGACGGCGCGTGGCGCATGGTCACCTGGCAATCCACCAAACTCCCCGCCTGACGACCCGTTCGTCTCGCGAATGGGCGAGGTTACCGTGAACGCCGGAACAAAAGGAACAAGACACGATGCAGATCGTCGATGCGCAAATTCACGTATGGGGAAGCGGCTTGCCGAGCAATCTTTCTCATTGGCAGGTCACCTCGTTCACCACGGCGGAGGCCGTCGCGCTGATGGATGAAGCGGGCGTCGACGCCGCCATCATCCACCCACCAAGCTGGGATCCGGGATCCGTGGAGATGGCGTTTGACGCGGTGCGGGACTATCCGGGCCGGTTTGCAGTCATGGGGTCCTTGCCGCTTGAGGCGCCGGATTCCCGCGAGCGGATCGCCGCATGGCGGGATCGACCGGGGATGCTGGGGCTGCGCTATACCTGTCTGTCCAACCCCATGCGGCAATGGGTGGCGGACGGGACGCTCGACTGGCTTTGGGCCGCGGCGGAAGAGGCCGATATTCCAATCTCCCTGCTGGCGACGGATTCGCTGGAAGTGCTGGGCCGCGTCGCGGAGCGCCACCCCGGATTGCGCCTGACCATTGACCATCTGGGCGGGCGCGGCGGCAACACGACGCTGAAAGACGCTGAGGCCATGACGCATATTCCCGACCTTCTGGCGCTGGCGAAGCACCCCAATGTCGCGGTCAAGGCGACCGGCGCGCCGGGTTATTCCAGCGAGGCCTTTCCGTTTCCCGCCATGCATACGTATCTGCATCAGATTTATGACGCCTTTGGCCCCAAGCGGATGTTCTGGGGCACCGACATTTCCAAGATGAAATGTTCGTGGCGCGAATGCATCACCATGTTTACCGAAGAACTCCCCTGGCTGAACGATCAGGACAAACAACTGATCATGAGCGACGCAATCTGCGCCTGGTGGGGATGGAACCGAACTGAGGGGATTTCAAAATGAGCAATTTAAACACAAACAATCTGCCGGTCGCTGTCGTCGTCGGCGCCACCTCCAAATGGCAGTCGGACGGTCGCAACACCAAACTGGCGCATGGCAAAGTGCTGGACGATAGCGCGCTGCCGGTCGGCATGCGCTGGGGCGTGGGCGGCGCGATCGCCCAGAAATTTGCGCTGGAAGGGTTTTTCACCGTACTGACCACGCGCACGGCGTCCAACGCCGCCGCGCTCTCGGACGCTATTGTGGATCAGGGCGGCCAATGCATGGTCGTCGAGCTGGACCTGATTTCCGAAGACTCCATCGCCACGGCGTTTAAGACGATCCGGAACGAAGCTGGCGATCCCGACGTTCTGGTTTACAACGCCGGATATCTGGAAGGGCGCGATCTGCCACCGGAAAAGGAGTTGCTGGAGCATATCGAAGTGTCGATGTTCGACACGGCGCAACACATCGCCAGTCGCGGGCCGTTTTTGGTCGCCAAGGAAGTGTTGCCCGCCATGCGGAAGAAAAACGCGGGTTCGTTTCTCTTCTCCAACAATTCCAAATCTTTGCGCGGGACAAAACGCAATACCGGCGAGTCGCTGTATTATCCCCGGGTCATGATGCGCACGCTGGCGCAGGTGCTGACGGAGGAATATTCCGAGCACGGAGTGCATGTGGCCAATGTGGTGATCGACGGGCTTATCGACTCGCCCGGCACACGGGCCCTGCCGAAGGCGCAGGAAAATCCGGACATCGTCATCAACCCGATCAAGATCGCCGAGGCGTTCTATTATCTGCACACACAGGACCGGTCCTGCTGGACGCATGAGCTTCAGCTGACGCCGTTCCCGACGAAACCAACGTTCTGATCACGCCTGAAGGCGGGCTGAAAGGTTAGGGATGGCGAACCGAACTGCAAACCTGCAACGCTTTATCGGCGCGCTGGAGTCCAGTATTCAGGCGCGGGCTGCGCAGTATCCAGCTGCCATGCCGGTGGCGACGCGGATTTTCACGGCGCTGAAAAACAGCGGCGCTGTAGGAGAAACGGCGCCGTCGACTCGCCTGCCGGTGTGTGATCATCTCGACACCGCGTATAACCAGGGACGCACAGGACCGGGGGGCATTCCTGAACTGACCGATGCGCTGGCCGCAATTGAACCGGCGCTTAACTGGACCCGGAGAGACAATTCAGCGCAGATCGCCGGGAATTTCCACGAGGGCCACGCCAACGCAATGATCATCGGGAAAGGCGGACTGGAGACGCGAGAGGATGTGCGAATGGGCGTCAGCCTGATCGCGCCCGGCGTACTCTATCCCCGACACCGGCATCCTCCCGAAGAGCTCTACGTCGTATTATCGCCCGGCGAATGGATGCAGAATGACAATCCGCTGGCGTTCAAAAAATCCGGCGATCTGGTTCATAACACACCCAACATCTGGCATACGATGGCGGCGACAAAAACGCCCCTTTTAGCCGTCTGGAGTCTGTGGATAGCGCCCTGATCCACCAATAGCGTGCAATTAGACTGGACAATTTATGAACGGTTTATTGACGGCGTTTCCTTTGGTACATAGGGTCGGTCCAATTGCTGGACCATAAATCAAACAGGTGCATTGAAACACATGACGGCGTTAAATTCAGAGACACAATCCGAGCTTCCGAACAAATCTAGCGACGGTCTGGACTACGACGCCATTGTGATCGGCGCCGGCATTTCCGGCATGTATCAATTGCATCTCCTGCGGAAGCAGGGCCTGCGCGTGCGGGTGTTCGAGGCGGGAACCGGCGTCGGCGGCACCTGGTACTGGAACCGATATCCCGGCGCGCGTTTCGATTCCGAAAGCTATTCCTACGCATATTCGTTCTCGCCAGAGCTGCTGGAGGAATGGGACTGGACCGAGCATTTTTCCCCGCAGCCCGAGACAGAACGCTACCTGAATTATTTCGCCGACAAGTTTGACCTTCGCCGGGACATTCAATTCTCCGCCCGGGTCGCCTCGGCTCATTACGACGAGGCAGACAGCTGCTGGGAAGTCACGCTGGAGGATGGTCAAAAGAGCCGGTCGCGTTTTCTGGTCGCCGCCGTTGGCCCGCTATCCGCACCGACCCTGCCGCGTTTCGACGGCATGGAT
>JAESSL010000439.1 GCA_016764135.1 Alphaproteobacteria bacterium | reverse complement strand
GAAAGATTACGGGAGTCGGTGTAATCGCATACCGAAAAAAGTGGCGGAAACCCTTGATTTTTGGCAAAATACTGACACGGCATTGCGCCTTGACTTCATTTGACCCCAACAGTACTGTGCGCGCGTTTTCAGCAGAGGAAAACGTCTTTTGTCGAAAGGTTTCAAACCATGACGGAAGGTCGAAAACCAACTTCGCTGAAGGATTTGGATACGCGGCTTAACGCCGCGATAAGACACCGGGACGACAATTTCGGGAAGGGCTCGAAAAAGGGTAAACGAGGCGGCGGTCAAAGCGGCATTGGTTTCGCGTTCAAAATTGGCGCGGATATAGTGTCGGCGCTTATTGTTGGTGTCGGCATTGGATTGCTTCTCGACAACTGGCTCGGTACAAAGCCTTGGTTTTTGTTGTTGTTTTTTATTTTGGGTGCGGCGGCGGGTTTTATGAACGTCTTTCGCACGGTACGTGGTTTGGACATGACGGCCGGTTATAAAATGCCTGGCCGCGTAGATGAGAAATCCGAGGCGACCCCTGACAAGGGGCGCGAAGAGGGATGACGGGGAAGTAGAGTGGCGAGTCCATTACAACAGTTTGAAATTCATCCCATCATTCCAATGTCGTTGGGTGATACCGACGTATCCTTTACGAATGCGTCGCTGTTCATGACCATCGCGATGGTGCTGATCAGCGCCTTTATGATCCTGGGCATGCGCCGCAGCGCAATAATTCCCAACCGTTGGCAATGCGCAGTCGAGCTGTCCTACGAATTTGTCGCGAATCTATTGCGCGATACGGTCGGACAGGAAGGCCGGAAATATTTTCCCTTCGTGTTCACGCTGTTCATGTTCATCCTGTTCGGCAATCTGCTGGGCATGGTGCCGTATAGCTTCACTTTCACCAGTCACATCATTGTAACGTTCGCGCTGGCGTTCATCATTTTTGTCGGTGTGACGGTCCTGGGTTTCGCGAAACACGGCCTGCACTTCTTCAGTTTCTTCGTACCGCCAGGCACGCCGCTTCCCATGTACCCGCTGCTGATCCCGATTGAGGTAATTTCCTACCTCTCGCGTCCGATCAGCCTGTCGGTTCGACTGTTCGCCAATATGTTGGCGGGGCACACGCTCCTGAAAGTTATCGCGGGCTTCGTCGCAACGCTTGGTTTCTTCGGTATCTTGCCGTTGGCCTTTGTCGTCGCGCTGACCGGCCTTGAAATTCTTATCGCCTTTCTGCAGGCCTATGTGTTTACGATTTTGACATGCCTGTACATCAATGACGCGCTGCATATGCACTAAGAGCGTCGGACCCAACAACAAGATTTAACCTCAATTATTGAATTTGCTTAGCTGAAAAGGAATCAAACAAATGGATATGGAAGCCGCAAAACTTATTGGCGCGGGCCTTGCCGTCATCGGCATGATCGGGTCAGGAATTGGCATCGGCAACGTGTTCTCTTCGTTCATTCTCGCCGTGGGTCGTAACCCCGCCGCAAAAGACGAAGTCTTCACAATGACCATGCTGGGCTTCGCGCTCGTTGAAGCCATTGCGCTGTTCGCGCTCGTCATCGCGCTTTTGATCCTGTTCGGATAATCGGCGAAAACTACCGGTTTCGGAGGCCGAAATGCCGCAGCTTGATCCGTCCGTCTTTTCCTCCCAGCTTTTTTGGTTGGCGCTGACGTTCATCCCGCTCTATCTGATTTTGTGGAAAGCCGCCCTTCCGCGCGTGACAAGCGTGCGCGAGGCGCGACGAGCCCGTATCGACGCTGACTTGGAAAAAGCAGCAGCGATAAAATCAGAGGCGGAGGCCGCCTTGGCCGATTACGAAAAAACCATCGCGGAAGCCATGGCGAAGGCCCAGGCGACCATTCGTGAATCTGCTCAAAGTTTTGCAAACGAGGCAGCCGCACAACGCGAAGCCTTATCGACAAAACTGGCGGCGCAGGTCGCCGACGCCGAACGGCGCATCAGCGAAGAGAAAAACAGGGCGCTTGGGGATATTGGCGACATCGCCAATGAACTTACCCAGGCGGCTAGCGCTCGATTGCTGGGCGGCGATATCGGTGCGGACGAGGCGAAGTCCGCAGTTAAATCCATCGTCGCGGGAGGATCCCGCTAATGGAATTCATTTCCGAACCAACGTTTGCCGTCCTCGTCGCGTTTATTATCTTCGTCGCGCTGCTGTACAAAACAGCGAAGAAGGGGATATCGGCGAGCCTCGACGCAAAGATTGAAGAGATTCGATCCGAGGTCGATGAAGCCCAAAAATTGCGCGAAGAAGCGCAGGCGACGCTGGCGGCCTACCAACGCCAACAGCGCGACGCAATCGAGGAAATCGAAACCCTGTTGGGTCGGGCGCAAAGCGAAGCCGACGCCCATAGGGCCGAAGCTGAACGAGCGCTGGAGACAGTGTTGAAACGTCAGGAACAGCAGGCGCAGGAAAAAATTGCGCAGGCCGAAGCAACGGCGTTACGTGAAATTCGGGATCAGGCCATTGACGTGGCGATTTCAGCGACAAGTAATTTACTGGCGGAAAAGCTTTCCGGTGATGCTGGCGACGCGCTGATCAGCCAATCAATTCGCGACCTCCCAGGACGGCTGCACTAAGCTGGCTCGCCATCCCTGAGGTCACGCCTTTCTGACCGAACAATTTTAAAAGCCGCCTGTCTCGGGCGGCTTTTTTATTGCTACTTTGGGGGAAACTTTCCGGGGATCTTTGCCCCGGAATATTTTCCAAGAAAGCGTTTCCCCGAAGTTAATTTTCTGGGCGCCGTCTACGACGCCTCATCGATCTCCAGATACGCCTCAAGCGGCGGACAAGCGCAGGTCAAATGGCGATCGCCATAGACCTGATCAATACGCCCAACTGGCGGCCAGTACTTCTCCCCCCGCAATCCTGGCGCCGGAAAGACGGCCAGGTCCCGCGAATATGGATGGGTCCATTCTTCTGAGATCAGATCGGCCATTGTATGCGGTGAATTGCGTAGTGGATTGTCGTCCGCGTCAAAAGCGCCTGTTTCGACCTTGGTGATCTCAGCGCGAATAGAAATCATGGCGTCGCAAAACCGGTCAATCTCCACTTTCGATTCACTTTCGGTCGGCTCGATCATCAACGTGCTGGCGACCGGCCACGACATCGTCGGCGCATGAAACCCATAATCCATCAACCGCTTCGCCACATCGTCAATGCTCAATGCCTTCGGCAACCACCGAAGGTCAATTATACATTCATGCGCAACCAGCCCCCCGGCGCCGGTAAACAGGACCGGAAAATGCTCGTTCAGGCGCTTGGCGATGTAGTTGGCGTTCAGGATAGCAACCTGTGTCGCTTTGGTGAGCCCGGGAGCGCCCATCAAAGCGATATACACCCATGTGATCGGTAATATGCCCGCACTGCCCCACGGCGCGGCCGCCACAGGCGCGCCGCTTGCGTTCGGACGCGGATGAACACCGTGACTGGGCAGATACGGCGCCAGATGCGCCCGAACCCCGATTGGACCAACGCCGGGGCCGCCGCCGCCATGGGGAATACAAAACGTTTTGTGTAAATTGAGATGAGACACATCGGCGCCATATTCACCAGGACGGCAAACACCGACCTGCGCATTCAGATTCGCGCCGTCGAGGTAAACTTGCCCGCCGTTTTCATGAATAACATCGCACACTTCGCGGATGCTTTCCTCAAACACGCCATGGGTGGACGGATAGGTCACCATCAGCGCCGACAGCGCATCGCGGTGTTTTTCCGCCTTGGCGCGCAGATCGACCATATCAATGTCGCCGTCCGTCAGACAATCGACCACGATTACACGCAAGCCCGCCATAATCGCGCTGGCCGGGTTTGTTCCATGCGCCGAGCTGGGGATCAGGCATATATCTCGCTCGGCTTCACCCTGCGCCGCTTGATAACCCCGGATCGCCAAAAGACCCGCATACTCTCCCTGGGATCCTGCATTGGGTTGCAGCGACACCGCGTCATAACCCGTAATTCGACAGAGCCAGTCTTCCAGATCCCGCGTCAGGTCAAGATACCCTTGCGCCTGATCCAGCGGCGCAAAAGGATGAATATTACTGAACTCCGGCCATGTGACCGGGATCATTTCCACCGTCGCGTTCAGCTTCATTGTGCAGGAGCCCAAAGGAATCATCGAGCGATCAAGCGCAATATCCTTTTCCTGCAAACGGCGCAGATACCGCAGCATCTCGGTTTCCGAATGGTGCGAATGGAAAACAGGATGCGTCAAAAACAAGGACTGTCGGCGCAATGATTCCGGAATTTTTGTCGACGCAGATGCGTCCAGCGCCTCAACCGAAAGATCAAGAGAAGCCCCAACCCCAAACACCGCCCAGAGCGCCTCGACATCGGCGCGCATCGTCGTTTCATCAAAGGAAACGCCCACGGTATCTTCGTCAATCTCTCGGAGGTTATATCCCGCCGACCGCGCCCGCGCGTGAACCTCGTCAACATTTTGAACGGGAATGGCCACCGTGTCGAAATACGTTTCATTCCGGGGCGCCAACCCTGCCTGCGACAAACCTTCAGCGAAAATGACAGTCAAGCGATGAACGCGCTGCGCCATAATCCGCAATCGGTCCGGCCCGTGATACACCGCATACAAACCCGCCATGACCGCCAGCAAAACCTGCGCCGTGCAAATATTGCTCGTCGCCTTCTCCCGTCGGATGTGTTGTTCACGGGTCTGCAGCGCCAGTCGCAACGCCGGGCGGCCCCGGCTATCGACTGAGACGCCGACCAACCGGCCCGGAATGGACCGTTTATACTGTTCTCGCGTCGCCAGAAACGCCGCATGTGGACCGCCGAAGCCCAAGGGCACGCCAAATCGCTGCGCGCCGCCGACAACGATATCAGCGCCCCACTCCCCCGGCGGCGCCAACAAAGTCAAACTCAGCAAATCCGCCGCAACGACGACAATAGCCCCCAAATCATGCGCCGTCTCAACGACATCCGAATAATCCGTCACTGCCCCGTGACTGGCGGGGTATTGCAGCAAGACGCCAAAACACCCGTCTTTTTCGTTCAGCGCCGCCATCGGGTCGCCAATGACGAGGTCAATGCCCAAAGGTTTGGCGCGGGTGCGCAGCACGTCGAGCGTCTGTGGATGGCATTCCGGAGACGCGACAAACCGGGCGCTTTTGGACTTTCCAACCCGGCGACACATCGTCATCGCTTCCGCTGCGGCCGTCGCTTCATCCAACAGCGAGGCATTGGATATTTCCATGCCCGTCATATCGCAGATCATCGTCTGAAAATTCAGCAACGCTTCCAGACGGCCTTGCGAAATTTCAGGCTGATAGGGCGTATAGGCGGTGTACCAACCCGGGTTTTCCAAAACGTTCCGCAAAATCACCGGCGGCGTGATTGTGTTGTAATACCCCGCGCCAATGACCGAACGATGCACCGTATTTCGCGATGCTATGTCGCGCATTTCCGCTAGAACATCGACCTCGGTTCGACTGTCAGGCAGGTCGAGCGCATTCGTCGCGCGAATCGATTCCGGGGCGCACCGATCGATCAGTTCACCCAGCGAACCAGCGCCGACGACCGCCAGCATCTCGGCGATTTCTGCCTCGCGAGGACCAATGTGCCGACCCACAAAATCATCCGTCTGTTCCAGGAAGCCAAGCGATGCGGCAACGTCTGTCATATCAATTCCTCGAGTCTTCGCGATCAGGTATTCAGCGATTACAATCTGGCGACATAGGCGTCGTATGCGGCGCGATCCATGAGGTCGTCCAGCTCCGACGAATCCGCGATGGTCATCTTGAAAAACCAACCATTACTCTCCGCCGATTCGTTCACCTTTGACGGATCGGCGTCCAGATCTTCGTTCACCTCCGTAATTTCGCCGGACAACGGCGCCAGCACTTCGCTTGCCGCCTTTACGGATTCCACAACCGCAGCGTCATCGCCGATCCCAAACTCGGCGCCGACTTCCGGTAAATCGACAAATACAATATCGCCAAGTTGCTCCTGGGCGTAATCGGTAATTCCAACAGTCGCGGCGTCTCCTTCAATCTCGATCCACTCGTGATCTTCGGAATATTTTACTTCGCTCATGGTTTTTCCTTCCCTTTAAAAAATCTCGATTAACCTCTGAAATATCCAGCCGGCGTGAACGGCATTTTAACGATATCACCCGGCAATTCTTTGCCGCGGACCATCATCGCGACCTTTTCGCCCAAGTCCGCATTTTCCCGGCGCACATACCCCATCGCT
>JAESSL010000438.1 GCA_016764135.1 Alphaproteobacteria bacterium | reverse complement strand
TATGCCCGACTTGAACAGCCTTTGGGCCGGTATCCACTGCTGATGTGGCATGGCGGCGGTATGACGGGCGTAACATGGGAAGATACGCCGGACGGTCGCCCCGGGTGGCAAAATCATTTTCTTCACGCTGGATTCGATGTTTATGTGTCCGATGCGGTGGAGCGCGGTCGCGCGTCCTGGACCGCGCTGCCGGGCGTGTATAAAGGCGCGCCCGTGGAGCGGTCGAAGCTGGCGAACTGGGAAGGCTTTCGTCTGGGGCCGGTTGGTTCGTTTGACCCTGATCCTTCGGTGCGGACTACATTCGAGGGTCAACAATTTCCCATCGGCTCCTATGACCAGTTCGCCAAGCAAACCGTGCCGCGCTGGCTGCATAACGATGACCTCACACAAGACGCCTACAACGCGCTGGTTCAGCGCTGCAGCGATATTGCGGGCGGCGTTATACTCATGACCCATAGCCAAGGGGGGCATTTTGGATTCACCGCCGCACGGACGGCGCCGAGCGCCGTAAAGGCCCTCGTTTCCATTGAGCCATCCGGCGCGCCGGACGCGGCGGTATTCGATATCGACGCCATTCGCGATATTCCACAACTCATTGTCTGGGGCGATTTCATTCACGAATCCGAGCATCGTTGGCCAATATTCCAACGTCGCACGCAGGCATTCGCCGCCGCGATAAACAACGCGGGCGGTCGTGTGGATATTATTGATCTGCCTGCGATGGGAATTCGGGGCAATTTACATTTCCCCATGATGGATAAAAATTCCGATACGGTCGCCGGACTGGTTGATGATTGGCTAACGGCGCGCGGCCTGAAAAATAATTAAACCATCAATATGAGATTTGCATGACCAAAACTCCCAAACCCGCTGTTTATATCAATCCGCGCACCGGCGCCGAATGGCCGACCGCGACCGCTTTGTGGAGGGCGCCGGACGATGGAAGTTATGTTAATTTGTCTCCTGGCGCCGGGTTGTCGCCGGAGGATATTGATACCTCCGAGCGATCCTTGTGGCGGTATGCAGCGGCGATTCGACTACCCGCGCCGCCCGCCGCCAGTCTCGGCGAGGGGTGGACGCCTTTGATCGACGCCGAATGGGCGGGCCGGTCTGTCTTGATGAAAGCCGAGTATTTTATGCCCTCGGGATCGTTCAAGGATCGCGGGTCAGCGGTCATGCTGAATTATCTGAAGCAGGTGGGCGTGTCGAAAATTCTGGAGGATTCCTCGGGCAACGCGGGATCGTCTATCGCCACATACGCCGCCGCGCTCGATCTGCAATGCCGAATTTTGTTGCCCGCCGCCGCACCGGAGGCCAAGCGCATTCAAATGGCGGCGATGGGCGCTGATGTCGTTCCCATCGACGGCAGCCGGGACGACGTGGCCCGCGCCGCGTTGGCCGAGGCGGACGAGGTGTTCTACGCCGGTCATAATCACCAGCCGTTTTTTCTGGAAGGGACTAAGACACTAGCGTTCGAGTTGTGGGAGCAACTTGGCTTTCAGGTTCCCGATTGTGTGGTGACGCCCTTGGGCCAGGGCAGCAATGTCATGGGGTGCCATATCGGGTTTCAGGAATTGCTGGCCTGTGGCGCCATCGACAAAATGCCGCGAATTTATGCGATTCAGGCGGCGAATTGCGCGCCCTATCATGCGACGTTTCAATCCGGCGGCGATACGCTTGTTGTTATTGACCCGCAACCGACCATCGCCGACGGCATTGCATCGGCGACGCCGGTGCGGCTGCGCGAGGTTTTGGCGGCGGTGCGGGAAACCGGCGGCGCGACGGTGGCCGCACCCGAGGCCGAAATTATCGCCGCGCTGGGAAATTTCGCCCGAAAGGGATTCTTTGTCGAACCAACAACGGCGGCCTGCGGCGCGGGACTGACCCGGCTGATCGAGAGCGGTGAAATTGGCGAGAAGGAGACGGTGGTCGCCATCCTGACCGGGACCGGCTTAAAAGCGGTCGATAAAATCGGCGCCGCGTTGAATTTATAATAGGCTGAGTATCGCGTCTCGGCCTTGAGTGCGGCGCCTGTACGGGGGCGGAATTTGGACTTTTTGATGGTCATCTGAGTCCGGTTGCAGTACAGGTTGTCGCGATCATGACCCTCTCGCGATTTCACTATGGCCATGTCCTTGGCGCGGCAGCAATGCTTGCGCCGGTTTTGGGCCTTTTCGCGCCATTAATGGTCGCGCCCCTTGCTGTTGTGGTGATTGTCGCCGCAATTGTCGTCGATCTGCGACGAAAGCCCCGGACGCCGTTGCTTCCCAACGGTCTGGCGGGGCTGGATTGGCCCTTTCTGGCGCCGTATCTGGGCCTGTTCGCCTGGGCTGCAATTTCTCTGTTCTGGTCTGTGGATGGCGCTGGCGCCATCACAAAATGGGCGAGCCTCGCCGTGGCGGGCCTCCCCTGCGCGTACCTTCTGTTGCGCACCCGAACTCTCGATGAACGGGAGCGGCGGATGGTTCGGCGCTCGGTTTGTATTGGCGCGGCGCTTGGTCTGGCGTTGGCGCTGTTCGAGGTGGCGACCGAAGGCTTTATTCTGATTGATCTTCTCGGCGTGGAATCGCCGAACGGGAATTACACCGGGTTGGTGAACCGCGCCCCGGCGGTGCTTCTTCTGTTTGCCTGGCTGGCCGCCGCTGCGGCGCAAAAAGGTGGTTGGGCGTTTGTCGTCGCAGGCGCGGGAATGGCCTATGCGTTGCCCAGTGAATCCGCTTTGGTGGCGTATGGAATTGCGATGCTGGTCTATGGCGGCGTTATGATTGCGCCGGGCATCATGCGGGTGCTGTTGCCGCTCGCCATGGCGGCGACGCTTCTGCTGGCGCCGATGCTGTTTTCGGCCATCGACAAACCGGTGCGACAGATTATGGGGGATGGAAATTCCTCCATCATTCATCGTCTGGAAATCTGGGAATTTACGAATAATCATATCCGGGAGCGGCCCTGGACGGGGTTGGGTTTTAATGGCTCCCGTCAGGCGCCGGGGGGTGCTGAACGATATATTCTTCGCAACAACGATGGACAGATGATCGGACAGGGTGACCGATTGCCGTTGCATCCCCATAATGGCGCCATGCAAATCTGGTTGGAACTTGGGTTTCCGGGCGCGCTGTTGATGGCGATGCTGGCAGCGTTGGCGGGGTATCGCGCGACGTCGCGTCCGGGGCGCCATGCGCCTGCGATGGCGGCCGGGCTGGTGACGACGGCGTTTTTGATCTGGCTGCTCAGTTACGGGATTTGGCAAAGCTGGTGGGTGTCGACCTTTATGCTGGTCGGATTGTTGGCGGTTCCGTCTCGTCGTCCTGTCGAGGGGGATCAGCAGGCGAATGGCGCCAAGGCGTCGCCATGAAGCGGTTGGGCGTTGTCGTCCTTGTTGTGCTGGCTGTTCTCTGTGGTCTGGGGTGGCTGGGCTATTATTTGACACATTCCGTCGACAGCGTGCGCGTCGTGTACAAGCGCTGGAAAGCGCTGGATGTTTATGTCTTTGAAGAAATTCACCCTCGCTATCGCAAGACCGACCCTGCGGCGCTGATTAGCGTTCAGGATGCGGTGACGCGAGAGATAAAACATCAGACTCTTGTCGCGGCGATCTGGGGCGCCGAGGGCGCGCCACTTGAAAAACTGCCCGCTGCGATCACGACGGTCGCGGCGCCGCCGGGGCTGAATAATCTGGACAATCTCGCGAAAACCGAGCGGCTGACGATACCCATTGATCATGGTTATGTCGCGGTGGTTTATATTCTCCACCCGCCAAAACCAACCGGGCGGTTATTTTTATATCACCACGGATATGCAGGCGTCTTTGCGCAGGCAGCACCCTTTATTCAGCGCGCTTTGAACAATGGCGATACGGTCGCGGCGTTTAATTATCCGGGATATGGGGAAAACCAGTATCCACCGTCGCACTACAAAAACTTCGGTTGGTATGCGCCGACCTGGGACAGAATTTTGACGCTGGCGGAAAACCCGATCCGCTTTTATGTGGAACCCGTTGTTGTTGTGCTGAACCATGCGACGAAAACAGGGCGGTATAAATTTTACGATATCGCCGGATTTTCCGCTGGGGGGTGGACGGCCGGTCTGGCGGCTGCGGTGGATGGGCGCTTGCGGCATACCTATTCCGTCTCGGGCGGATATCCGCTCTATTTACGGGCTGGCGCGGAGGAAAAACAATCCGCTCCACCGCAATATTACGGCCCTCTGGTTCGCGCGGCGAATTATCTCGATCAGTATGTTCTGGCGGCGACCGGTCAGGATCGACGCTTTACCCAGATATTCAACCGCTTTGATCGTTGCTGTTTCCGCAATACGCTGGGGAAGCTTTATGAGCCAGCGGTTCGCGCGGCGGTGGGGCGCGTAAACGCCGGTGGGGGCTTTCAGGTCTTGGTCGATGAGACGCACGCGGATCACAAGGTGTCCGACTGGGCCCTGGATCAGATTTTCGGCGACCCGGTATTCGCTGGTTCGGACGTAAACGAGCGAAACAAGGACTGAGGCGTCAATGCGCTCCTCGCTTTATCTTGTGGTCTTCTTCGCCGCGCTCGCGGTTCGAATCGTCAACGTCGTATTGTTTCCCTTATCGCCGGAAGTTTTGCTGGCCGAAGATGGAATCCTGTACTGGAATGGCGCTGACGCCTTATTGACGCATGGCGTCAGCGGTATCGACCAACTCGCCCGGCTGATTGAGAGTTCGGAGCGGGCGCCGGGGTACATTCTCTTTTTGGCGGGCATTCGCAGTATCTTTGGCGACTCCATGACGACGATCCTGATCGTTCAGTCTATTCTGGATTCCGTATCTTGCGTCCTGATCGCATCGATGGGCGCGGCGCTCCGGTCTCCCTTTGCGCCCCGGCTTGCGTTAGTTGCGGGCTTGTTAGCGGCGGTTACGCCGAATCTCATCATTCACGCCGGCATGATTTTAAGTGATTCACTTTTTCTGTTTTTGTTTGTCGCGATGCTGGCGGCGGGGGCGCGATTTATTCGCGGTGGGTCGGCGTATTGGGGAGCCTTGGCGGGCGTGGCGCTAGGAATGGCGATCCTGACC
>JAESSL010000437.1 GCA_016764135.1 Alphaproteobacteria bacterium | reverse complement strand
CGCGCCAGTCGCCATGCGAGCCGAACTTGCTGGCTAACAGTCACCGGCGCGCTCCTGTCGCGAGATCGAATCCGGGTCGGTCCTGCGCCCGTCGGTGGCGTTTTCGTCAACAATGCGGCCGTTCACAATGCGGATTATTCGGTCGCAGCGTTCTGCAATCGCGGGGTCATGGGTGATCAACACCATGGTTGTGCTATTGGTCTTCGCCAATGTGAACATCAATTCGATCACCCGGTCGCCGGTTTCCTGATCTAGATTGCCGGTCGGCTCATCCGCTAGCAACAGGGCCGGGTTTCCGACAAAGGCGCGCGCCAGCGCCACGCGTTGTTGTTCGCCGCCCGATAATTGACCGGGGTAATGGACGATGCGCGCACCCAGTCCTACAGCGTCCAACGCGGCTTCGGCGCGCTCAAAGGCGTCTGGTCGTCCGGCGAACTCCAAGGGCAGGGCGACGTTTTCGAGCGCTGTCATCGTGCCGATCAGGTGGAAATCCTGAAAGACGACCCCGACATTACCACGGCGAAACTTCGCCAGATCATCCTCGCTTCGGTCCTGATACGAAAATCCACCGATCACGACTTCGCCAGCGCTCGCGCGTTCCAATCCGGCGACGATCATCATCAGCGATGTTTTGCCCGCGCCGGACGGTCCAACAAGGCCGATACTCTGCCCACGGGGCACCTGCAGGTTTATGTCGCGGAGGATGTTGACCTCGCCCGCGCCGCTGGTCAGATTAAGGCTGACGCCGTCGAGAGAAATGACGGGCGCCTCTTGCGGGCTCAATTTTATTGGTGGAATCTTGCTCATGGACGAATCAGGCCTGCGCACTAAGAGAAAGAGGCAATTTACCCTGCTTGGGGCGTCTCGTCGATATGATCATCTTGGGTCGTTTTTCAATACCCCGCGCGCAGCGCTGGCGTCCGCCCTTGCGGGACTGGTCGCTTGCGTCTTCATGACCGCAGCGATGGCGGCGCCAATGCAGCGCGAAATGAAAATTCTCGCGTTTGGCGATAGCCTGACCGCTGGATACGGGTTATCGGCGGCGGATGCTTTTCCGGCGCGGCTGGAAGCGGCCTTGCAGCGGGCCGGGTTGAACGCGCGCGTGCAAAATGGCGGCGTCTCCGGCGACACAACGGCGGGCGGATTGGCGCGGATCGGATGGCTGTTGGGCGATGATCCCCAAGGCGCGCCGGATCTGGTGATTCTGGAGCTCGGCGCCAATGATGGGTTGCGCGGGGTCGACCCGGACCTGACGCGCCGAAATCTGGACGGCATATACAAGCGCATTCACGACTCCGGATCGAAGGTTCTGTTAATGGGAATGCGGGGACTGGCCAATATGGGCCCAGAGTATGAAACGAAGTTCAGCAGCCTCTTTCCCTCGCTTGCGGCGAAATGGGGAGTCGGGTTTTATCCCTTTTTTCTGGAAGGGGTGGCGGCCCAACCGGAGTATAGTCTGCCTGACGGCCTGCATCCAAATGCGAAGGGCGTCGCCGTGATCGTCAAGGGCGTGTTTCCCTTGGTGGAAAAGGAATACCGTTTGTGGAAGGCGAGGGACGGACGATGACAGAGACAATTCCGTTCAGGGCGGCGCATGCGACAGCGCCGGAATGGCGCGACGCGGCGGCGCAAATCGTCGTGGCGCTTGGCGAGCTGGACGCGACGCATCGCCTCGGGTTTTTGTATATCAGCGACGCGTATGCGGATTCATTTGATGATATCGCGGTGTTTCTACGTCAGGCCACGGGCGTGCCGCACTGGTCTGGCACGATTGGCATGGGCGTTTGCGCCACGGGCGTTGAGTATTTTGACGAACCGGCGCTATCGGTTCTGGTGACGTCTTTTCCCGATACGGCGTTTCGCATGTTTACGGGCGCGGGCGAAGGCCCTGACAAGGTCACGCAATCCTTGGGGGATTGGCTGCCGGCGCAAGCGGCGACGCTCGGCGTCGTTCATGTGGACCCCCGCATTCCGGCGGTGGAGGACCGGCTGGAAGAACTCGCGCGGGAAACAAACGGGTTTCTGGTCGGTGGGCTGACCGCCTCGCGCGGGCGTATGGCGCAATTGTCCGATACGTGTGGAGAAAGCGATGTGTCCGGCGTGCTGCTCTCCCTGAGCGAAGCGCCTGCGCAATCTGGATTGACGCAGGGTTGCTCGCCAATTGGGCCTGTTCACACGGTGACGGAAGCGACCGAGAACGTTATTTTGAGGCTGGATGATCGCCCGGCGTTGGATGTCCTGAAAGAAGATGTGGGTGAGGTGTTGGCCCGCGACCTGCAACGTGCGGCTGGATATATCTTCGCCGCACTCCCGGTCAAAGGGTCCGACACCGCCGATTATCTGGTGCGGAATCTGACCGGAATCGATCCGGCGCATGACGCAGTCGCCATTGGCGATTATGTCTCGACCGGCGACACAATCATGTTTTGTCGACGCGACCATGATTCCGCGGTTGAGGATTTACGCCGCATGGCGCGTGATCTGAAACGCCGTATTGGCGATGCGCCCATTCGCGGAGGGTTGTATTTTTCGTGCGTCGCGCGCGGACCCAATCAGTTTGGCTCAGGCAGTCAGGAGCTTGGGTTGATTGCAGAGGAGCTGGGCGAATTTCCCCTGGCCGGGTTTTTCGCCAATGGGGAAATTAGCCATGATCGCTTGTATGGCTATACGGGCGTCCTGACGCTGTTTTTGTAACCGTCGATTGGTATTCGCTTTAAAAATTGGCTAACGCGCATGATCCGATTATTCGTGGCGATCTCCATTCCTGAGGAAGCCCGCCTTCCCCTCTCGATGATTTGCAGTGGCCCGCCCGGCGCCAAATGGGTCGCGCCTGAAAACTATCATCTCTCGCTGCGCTTTATCGGAGAGGTCGACTACGGCATGGCGGAGGATATAGACTTCGCCTTGTCGGAAATTCGCGCGCCCGGGTTCTCGTTAAAAATTTCCGGCGTTGGCTTTTTTGGCAAAGGTGAGAAAGCGCGTATTTTGTGGGCGGGGACGGAGCCGCTAGATCCACTGGATCATTTGCAGTCGAAGGTGGATTCCGCGCTGGTCCGGGTGGGCGTTCCGGCTGAATCGCGACGGTTTTCACCACATATCACGCTAGCGCGGCTCAAGCGTCCCGACCCTGTCCGGCTGGACGCCTATGTCGGGGAACATGCGGGGTTTCGCGCCGGGCCGTTTCCCGTGGACCGGTTTTTCCTCTACTCCAGTTTTCTATCCAGCAGCGGGGCGATCTATACGCAGGAAGTCGAATATCCATTAAGCCCGGGTATCTTTTGACTCATGTCCGACCAGCCTTTTTCCAACCAGTATCCAACGATTGAGCCTCTGCTGGCGGAAATTCGTCAATGCCGCCTTTGCGCGCAGGATTTGCCGCTTGGACCGCGACCGGTGGTGCGCGCAACGGCTACGGCGAAACTTTTGATTATTGGTCAGGCGCCGGGGACGCGGGTGCATGAAAGCGGCGTTCCCTGGGACGATCGCAGCGGCGATCAGCTCCGCGACTGGTTGGCCCTGGATCCGGCTGTGTTTTATGATGAGGACAAGGTCGCAATTATGCCCATGGGGTTTTGTTATCCCGGCGTCGATGCGCGCGGCGGCGATAAACCGCCACGAAAGGAATGCGCCCCCACATGGCACGATCCGCTTCAGGCGCATATGGGCGCGGTGGAGCTGATCTTGTTGGTGGGGATGTATGCGCAGCGCCGCTATCTAGGAAAAGGCCGCAAACGCACGCTGACGGAAACCGTCGCGGCATGGCGCGACTATGCGCCGCGATATATTCCAATGCCCCATCCCAGTTGGCGCAATCTGGGCTGGCGTCGCAAAAATCCGTGGTTCGAT
>JAESSL010000436.1 GCA_016764135.1 Alphaproteobacteria bacterium | reverse complement strand
TGCCAGCAACGGCGGTCAAATATATCCGACGGGTGGAAGAGTTAATTGAAGCCCCCGTGACGCTTTTGTCTACCAGTCCGGAACGGGACGACACAATCATGGTTCGGGATCCGTTCGCCGGATAAAGTTTTGGAACGTGGCGTCGCCGCAGTTTTTTTTCGCAGCCCTCCTTGTTTCCGCATTATCCAGTATAATGCGGTGATTCGTACGTCTGGCAGGCGTTTCGAAACCCGAAGCGGAGTGTAGGGCCCCAAGGTATGGCGGACGCCAGAAAATCGTCACAGGTGGTGATCCAGGACCGATATGAGGTTCTATCCGGTGAACCTCTTCCGGAATTTGGCGCCGGAACAGCCCAGGCTTACCGTGTTCGCGACCGACGTGACGCGCGAACGTCGCTCTTCGCGCTGGTTTGCGATCCGCGGGCGTCGGTCCGGTTCGAAGATTTCGCCATTTCAGCGGATATAGAATCTCCCTATTTCATGCGGATGAGCGATTGGGCCATTGCGGATTGGCCGCTGACAGAGGCCCAATGCCCCATCCTGATTTTTCCGCGACCCGAAGGGGGGCTCCTGTTTCCCCAAGGCGGCGGCGATATCGAGCCCATGCATGAAGACCTGGCGATGGAGAAGTTGGTAAAACCGCTTTACCACGCTCTTCGCGATTGCCGAAATGCAGGTCTGATGCATCGTAATATTCGTCCGGAAAATATTTTCCTCGACGCAAGTGTTGGCGGGAACGCAATTCTGGGGCAGTGCCTGTCGGCGCTGCCAGGGACAACCCAGCCTTTTTATTGCGAATCAATCGAATCAAGCATGGCGTTGCCGTTTGGGCGCGGGCCTGGAACCATGCTGGAGGACATGTATTCGGTGGGCGTTGTACTCGCCACCGCGCTGACGGGTAAAATTCCGTGTCAGGGCATGCCCGATGAAGAAATACTCTACGCGAAAATGGCGGAGGGAAGTTTCGCTGTGATGACTCGTGGGGGGCGCTTTTCACTCACGATGATGGAAGGGTTGCGGGGGCTGTTGAACGACGATGTCCTCGAGCGCTGGACGTTGGAAGATTTTGGCCAATGGGCCAATGGACGTCGTGGTAGTCCAATCCAGACCACCGGGTCCATTCGTGCGAGTCGCGCCTTTTCGTTCGCCGTACATCAGTTTTTCACGTGTCGCGAAATTGGCTATGCGATGTCCAAAAACTGGGATCAGGCGGCGGCTATTATCCATGACGGGTCTCTGGATGACTGGCTTCGGCGCGCCTTGGGCGATTCAAACATGGTGGAGGCGGTCGGCGTTGCAAAAATGGACCTGCCGCCATCAGAAGCCGAAAACGATGACATCGTGGTTACGCGCGTTTGTATTGCGCTGGACCCCGACGCGCCGATCCGGTTTCGAGAATTGAGCGTCATGGTCGATGGATTTCCGTCGCTGATTTCGAGTCTGGATGACAATCGCGCTTTACTGGGCCTGGTGAGCCAGGTTTTGAATTTTAACTTTCTGAATTTTTGGATCGAAAACCAGACAACGTCGCGAACAGACCTGATGGATCTCGTGCGGACATTAACGCAAATCCGGGACATTTTGCGGCGAACGGCAATCGGGGAGGGGTATGAACGGGCGCTTTATGAGCTAAACGTCAGTATGCCTTGCCTGTCCACGGTATTCGATAAGGAATATGTCATCGAAGCGGCCCAGGTATTGCCGGCGCTGGAACGGGTGGCGGGGCGAAAGAAAGACCTGAATTCCTTTATTGACCGACATCTGGCGGCGTTTTTGTTGACGCGTCACAGCGCGATCAAGGGGGGCGAGTTTCGAGATCTGGAAAATGAGGTGGATCCCTATCTACCGGCGCTTACCGGGGTGCGAGTGATGGCGACGCTTCAGGATTCCGGATCGCCAGTGCGCGCCTACCATGCGCTTTGCGAACGCGCGACGGCAATAATGTCGCCGGCGCTCAAACGCCTGCATAGTCGTGTTCTGCGCAAGCGCGTCGAGGCGGAGGTTAAACAGGCGGTAAAATCCGGTGTGATTTCAGAGGTTTTGAATATTATTGATAATCCCCAAACTCTGGCCGATGATCAAAATAACTATCAATACGCCGTTATGGAGTATGGGCAGACGGTACAGAAAATTCACCAGCTGGAGGTCGAGCGCCAAAATCGAGGACTGATCGCTAAAAATCTCGGCGCGCAGGTGTCATCGGTTATTGCCGGGTTTTTGATGACGCTCATCTCAATCGGCATCGTAATTTACTATTTCCTGATCAAAGGCTGATATGGCCAAGGGTGGAAAAGCCAAGTCTCCAGAAGGGGGCAAGAAAAAGTCAGGGTCCGCTCTGGCCTGGGTGATTGCGCCGCCAATCGTGTTTGTGGCGCATGCGACGTTGATTGTTCTCATTATTGGCATGGTCCCCACATTCGTCGCCTTTTTGATAGACCGGCATCCAATGAAATATACGACGCGAACCGTCGGATATTTGAATTTTTGCGGAGTTTTGCCCTATGCATTGGAACTCTGGCGCGGGCCCAACGATCTTCAGGCGGCGCTGGAGCTGATTTTGGATCCGCTCGCTTGGCTGATCATGCTCAGCTGTGCTGCGGTCGGCTGGGCGATCGTATATTCAGTACCGCCTGTGGTCTCCGCCTATTTGAAGGTCACGGCGGAGATAAAGGAAAAGGCGTTCAAGAATCGCCAAAAAGAGTTGATTGAACACTGGGGCCCCGCCGTTCGACAAGAAGCTCTGGGCGGCGCCGTGGTGGAGGACGAGGAGGATGACGTAGCGGCGTAGGCGCCAACGTGACCCCGAACCAGCGTTACCCCGAACCGGTATGACAAGATCATAGCGGCCCGGGGGGAGGGCTGGAGAAGCGCGTTCTTTTCGCGTGCGCCTCAGGTTTGGAGGAAAGCCGCTGGTTTAGAACGAAGTCGCGAGCTTTTTTTCGATTGCGGCGTTTCGAACCGCCTTTTGCAGTTTTTCAAACGCCCGGACTTCAATTTGACGGACGCGTTCCCGGCTGATGTTGTATTCTTTGCTCAAGGCCTCCAGCGTCATGGGATCTTCCGTTAACCGGCGTTCGGTCAAAATGCGTTGCTCGCGGTCATTGAGCGAACTCATCGCGGCGCCGAGAAGTTCGCGACGTTTCGACAATTCCTCGGATTCAGCGACGACAATTTCCTGACTTTCCGACGGGTCGACCAACCAGTCCTGCCATTCGCCATCGCCATCGGCGCGGAGCGGCGCGTTCAACGAATGATCGGCGCCCGCCATACGGCGGTTCATGGAGACGACATCCTTTTCAGGCACATTCAGGGATTCTGAAATTTTTGTGACGGTCTCCGGCGCAAGGTCGCCTTCTTCAAAAGCCTGAAGTTTTCCTTTTAACTTGCGTAAGTTGAAAAACAGCTTCTTTTGCGCCGCCGTCGTGCCGATTTTCACCAAGGACCAGGAGTGCAGAATGTATTCCTGAATTGAGGCGCGAATCCACCACATGGCGTATGTCGCCAAACGGAATCCACGATCCGGATCAAACCGTTTTACGGCCTGCATAAGACCGACATTGCCTTCCGAAATAAGCTCATTCAGCGGGAGGCCATAGCCGCGATACCCCATGGCGATTTTTGCGGCGAGGCGTAAATGGCTTGTCACCATTTTATGGGCGGCTTGTACGTCGTCTTTTTCGTTAAAGCTTTTCGCCAGCATGAATTCTTCTTCATGCGAAAGCATTGGGAACTTTCGAATACTGTCCAGATATCGTTGTAAATTGCCTTCCGGGCTTATGACGAGACTTGGGACCGTGCTCATTTCGTTTTTCCCCTTCTTTTGGGCGCAGAGATGCTGTTTCGCTTGTATTTGGATGTAAGCATTATTTAATCGATTTCAAGGTTTACCATAAAAATAATGTATTTTATTTTACGTATAGATTTAACTTAATAATTTAATCAACTTATTGATATCAGGGGTTAACTTACTTTCAAATCGAACTTTATCGTTATTGGCGGGATGTTGAAATCCGATCAAATGGG
>JAESSL010000435.1 GCA_016764135.1 Alphaproteobacteria bacterium | reverse complement strand
TTTAAGATATGGAAAATCATGGTTTAGCATTGAATATATTTGCAGTTTACTTTGCTCATCGCGCGCCAGCCAAGCCCAGCCGCGTCGATATCACGCCTTCAGTCATAACACCATCGCCGGTCAATTCAACGACTTCGGGATGTTGGATAATCAGTAAATCGAAGGTTCGTGCATAGCTCAGCGCCCGGCGCATCACCAGCGGGTTGGACAGGGCCTTTTCGGCGTCCGTGAAGCCAAGAACGCCGGTTTCGTTCAACAAACCCATTTCGGTCAGTTCGGTTCCGTTCATGCCCTTCGTCAGCGCGCCATAGCAAAACAGTTTGACGAGTTTTTCTTCGCGGGCGCGTCGGGCGATGAACTCGACGACGGAAACGTCGTCGATAACCGGGCTTGTGTTGGGCAGGCAAACCATAGAGGTCACCCCGCCCGCCGCCGCCGCCTGTCCCGCAGAGCGAATGGATTCCATATGCTCATGGCCGGGCTCGCGCACCTGAACGCGCATGTCGAACAAACCGGGCGCCAGGCATAGCCCGTTGCATTCGACAATGTCGGCGCTCTTTGGCGGCTCGGTTTCGCTAAAAATTCCGGCGCCCATGCGGGTGATGACGCCATCTTCGACCAACATGTCGCCGGGCGCGTCCATATTTGTCGCCGGGTCCAGAAGACGGGCGTTGAGATAGGCGGTCTGGTGTTTGCTCATAAGTCGTCCGACGGGTTTATGGCGTCCGACCGGGTCAGGACATCGAGACACGCCATGCGTACAGCAACGCCCATTTCCACCTGCTCGCGTATGACGGAGCGATCAATGTCGTCGGCCAATTCAGAATCTATTTCGACGCCGCGGTTCATAGGGCCGGGATGCATCACCAGGGCGTCGGGCTTCGCATAGGACAGCTTTTCGCGATCCAGTCCGAAGAAATGGAAGTATTCCCGAATGGAGGGGACAAACATGCCTTTCATCCGTTCGGTCTGAAGCCGCAACATCATGACAATGTCGCATCCCGTCAGGCCCTCGCGCATGTCGTGATGGACTTCGACGCCCAGCCGATCAATGTCGGCGGGCAAGAGGGTCAATGGCGCCACGACCCGGACCCGCGCGCCCATCAGATTCAGGAGCTGAATGTTGGATCGCGCCACCCTGCTGTGCAGGATATCGCCGGAAATCGCGACGGTTAAATGGTCCAGATGGCCTTTGCGGCGTTTGATCGTCAAGGCGTCGAGAAGCGCCTGGGTCGGGTGCTCGTGGCGCCCGTCACCGGCGTTGATGACCGAGGCGTTGACCTTTTCCGACAGTAATTGGACGGCGCCGGCGTCCGGGTGCCGGACTATCAGGACATCCGGATGCATCGCGTTCAGCGTCATCGCGGTGTCGATCAGGGTTTCCCCCTTTTTAATCGAACTGCTGGACACCGACATGTTGAGGACGTCTCCGCCCAGTCGTTTGCCCGCCAGCTCGAAGGATGTTTGCGTCCGCGTTGAGTTTTCAAAGAACAGATTGATGACCGTGCGACCGCGCAGGACATCGCTCTTTTTATCTCGCTGCCTGTTTTGCGCGACGTAAGCGTCGGCGAGATCAAGCAGCAGCGTGATATCTTCGGGGGACAGACCGTCAATACCCAATAGATGCCGGTGTGGGAACCGAAATGCGGAGAGGTCTGACGAGAGGGATATATTAGCCATTAAAACCGGAATATACGGAGGGTGCGCCCACCACCGCAAGCCTTCCCTGTAAAAAAATATCGACGCCGCAGTTTGCGGGTCGCAAACTTACTTTTAAAGCTACTTTTTCGGTGGATCTTCATCGAAGAGCGGGCCAGCGATCTCGCCATTCTGAACTTTATATTCTCGGTTTTGTTCATAGGCCTCGCGTTCCGCGACATATCGGTCGATGGCGGTGGCGCCGACGGAATTCAAGGCGTCTTGATTGTTGGAATACCCGACCGCACCCGTGGCGACGGTTCCGGCCAACGGCATGGGCGAGAGAATGCCTGTCAGGATATCGCCCGCCGCATCTCGAAAGTTGCTGGGGCCCAGAATCGGTAAGACAAGGTGTGGTCCCGGCGCCACGCCGTTGGCGCCCATGGCTTGTCCCAGGTCTTCACGGCGTTGTTCCAGCCCCATATCGGTCGCCGGGTCGCCTAGCCCCGCTACGCCCAGGGTGGTGTTTATCAAAAATCGCTGGGTCGCTATCCCGGCATTTTCGGTGTCGCCCTGCAACAGGGAGCTGCCAATCGTCAGGGGTTCAGACAGATTGGACGCCGCGTTGGAGATAACGTTTTCAAGGGGATCCGGCGTGACGAATTGATAGAGATCGACCATAGGGTCGATGATGGCGTTACGCAGCAATGTATTGAAGCCGGAGGTAAAGCGATTCAATCCTTCGAGCGGGTCATTGTCGCCGGATTTTTCGTCGTCGGCAAACGCGGGCGCTGAAATTACAAGCGCCAGACCCAGGCCCAACATTGCAGGACGTATCAATTGAAAAAGATGTTTAAAATCAATCTCGCCCATGGAAATCACTCCCTTTTCAGACATTACGCAGTATTATCCTCCGAATACGATTCGGCTGCAACGGATATGACGATAACTGGCTTTGGGAGGATTATAGGGTCGCATGCGTGGATTTACAGTTCTTGGCGCAAATCATACGAGCTTTACAGTGTCCAATCTGGATCGGACGGTCGCCTTTTTTAGCGAGGCGCTGGGCTTCGCCGTTCTCTCCAAGGCGCCCCGCGATTCTGCGCCGATCCAAAAGATTACGGGCGTCGAGGGCGCCGATATTGTGGTCGCTTATGTCGAAGGGCCGGGCGGGCACCGGGTTGAGTTGATCGAATATCTGGCGCCGGCGGATCGGGGAAAAGTTATCTCGCGCCCCTGCGATACTGGGTATGCGCATTTGGCGTATGACGTGGATGACATTGACGCAGCGATAACCACATCAGCGGCCCACGGGTTCGCGCCGCTGGGCGCGCCTGTCGTCATCGATAAGGGGCCAAACACAGGGGCGCGCGTGGCGTATCTCCGCGACGAGGACGGCGTTACGGTGGAGTTTATTGAAAAAGCGCGTTCGGTGATCTGAATGCCGGACTGGGCGTCAGGTGTAATCAGGGCTCGTTACAAATTACGTAAACGGTCCAGTGCGCCCTGCAGGATATAGGTGGCGGCCAACTTATCGACCACTTCGCTGCGTCGCGCTCGTGATAAATCGGCCTCGTCGATCAATACGCGCTCGACCGCCACGGTGGATAGCCGTTCGTCCCAAAACACAATTGGCGCGGTAACGCCATGTTGCATCAGGTTCGCGGCGAATTGACGGGTGGACTGGCAGCGCCGTCCTTCGGTGCCGTCCATGTTCAGCGGCAAGCCCAAGACCAGACCGCCGACATTATGCGCCTCGATGATCGCCTCGAGTTCAAGTGCGGTTTGAGTGAACTTGAGGCGCCTCAGGGTCTCGAAGGGGCTGGCGACGATCAACCCGGAATCGGACAGCGCGAGGCCGACGGTTTTTTCACCCAGATCCAGGGCGCAGAGACGCGCGCCGCGGGGAAGATTGTCTTTCAGGTCTTCGATGGCGCAAACCGGCAATTGAGGGGCCCTTTCGAAAAATTACAAAAAGCTTATCAGGAGGCCGTATCCTGGCAAGGCTGTACTTGCCGGGTTTCTTGCCCGGTGATAGGTTCCGCGCCGCATATCACCATAAAGATAAGGAGCGCAACCGACGATGTCGCTGGACAAGGATACGGTTCGACGAATCGCCATGTTGGCGCGGATCAAGGTGCCCGAGGCGGACCTTGAAACCATGGCGGGCGAGCTTAACAATATTCTGGGCTGGATCGAGCAACTGGACGAGGTTGACACCGACGGGGTTGAGCCCATGACGTCGGTCTCTGATTTCAGGCCTGAATTACGCGCGGATGTCGTGAATGATGGCGGTGACGCGGAACGCGCGCTCGCCAACGCGCCAGAAAATGCGAACGGGTTTTTCGTGGTTCCCAAGGTGATTGACTAATGAAGTTGACGGAATTGACCATCGCCGCCGCCCGCGATGGGTTGGCGGCGGGCGAATTCACGAGCGTCGAGCTGACGGCGGCGAACCTGTCGGCGATGGAGAATACGCGCGACCTGAACGCCTTTGTTTGTGAAACAGCCGAAAAAGCGCAGGACATGGCGGCCGCGTCGGATGTCCGGCGCGCCCGTGGTGCGGATCTCGGCGCGATGGAGGGCATTCCCATTGCGGTGAAGGATCTGTTCTGCACCGAGGGCGTCCGCGCCACCGCGTGCAGTCACATTCTGGACGGCTTTACACCGCCTTATGAATCAACGGTGACGACGAATTTGTGGGACGCTGGCGCGGTCATGCTCGGCAAAACCAATATGGATGAGTTCGCCATGGGGTCGTCGAACATGTCGAGCTATGACGGGCCAGTAACCAATCCGTGGCGCGCTGGCGACGATGGCGCCAAGCTGGTGCCGGGTGGGTCTTCTGGCGGATCGGCGGCGGCGGTCGCCGCACGGATGGCCATGGGCGCAACAGGCACGGATACTGGCGGCTCCATTCGACAGCCGGGCGCTTTTTGTGGCGTTGTCGGAATGAAACCGACCTATGGGCGGTGTTCCCGCTGGGGCGTCATTGCGTTTGCGTCCTCATTGGATCAAGCCGGTCCCTTGACGCGAACAGTGCAAGACGCCGCCATCATGCTCGGCGCGATGGCGGGACATGACCCGAAGGATTCGACCAGCGTGAACGAGTCCGTTCCGGACTTTGAAGCCGCGTTGACCGGGGATATCAAAGGACTGCGGGTTGGCGTTCCCAAAGAATATGTTGTTGACGGAATGCCTGGTGAAATTGGCGAGTTGTGGCGTCGCGGCGTTGACTGGTTAAAAGACGCGGGCGCGCAAATCGTTGATATCAGCTTGCCGCATACAAAATACGCCTTGCCTGCTTATTATATCATCGCGCCGGCGGAGGCGTCTTCCAACCTGGCCCGGTATGACGGGGTCCGCTACGGCTTGCGGGTTGAGGGTGATTCACTTCAGGACATGTACGCGAACACGCGAAGCGAGGGTTTCGGCGCCGAGGTCAAGCGACGGTTGATGATCGGCGCCTATGTTTTGTCGGCGGGGTATTACGACGCCTACTACCTGAAAGCGCAAAAAGTCCGCGCGCGCATCGCGCAGGATTTTCATGACGCCTGGGAAACGGTGGATGTGGTGTTGACGCCAACGGCGCCCAGCGCGGCCTTTGCACAGGGCGAAAAAATGGACGATCCGATTGCGATGTATCTGAACGATGTGTTTACAGTGCCGGCGTCTCTGGCGGGATTGCCGGCGATTTCGGTGCCTGCTGGATTGTCATCGGACGGGTTGCCTCTGGGGCTTCAGATCATCGGTCGCCCCTTTGATGAAGAAACCATGTTCCGCGTGGCGGGCGTGATGGAGCGCGAAGCGGCGTTTACCGCGCATCCGATGACGGGAGAGGCCTAGTATGTCGAAGTTGTTAAAAGGCCGAACCGGTGATTGGGAAATCGTTATTGGTCTGGAAATTCACGCTCAGAGCATCACCAAAGCAAAGTTGTTTTCCGGCGCCTCCACGGCTTTTGGCGCTGAGCCCAACACGCAGGTCAGCCTAGTTGATGCGGCGATGCCGGGCATGCTGCCGGTGCTCAACGAAGAAAGCGTTCGCCAGGCGGTCCGATCCGGGTTGGCGCTCAATTCGAAGATCAATTTGCATTCGGTTTTTGCGCGGAAAAATTATTTCTATCCGGATTTGCCGCAGGGCTACCAGATCTCGCAATTTGAATCGCCCATTGTCGGCGAAGGCGAGCTTGAAATTGATCTGGCGGATGGTGAAGTGGTTACTGTCGGGATCGAGCGGTTGCATCTTGAACAGGACGCGGGAAAATCGCTCCATGATCAGCACCCGACAAAAACCTATATCGACCTGAATCGCTCCGGCATCACCCTGATGGAAATTGTTTCCAAGCCGGATATGCGGTCGTCTGAGGAAGCCGTCGAATATGCGACGAAAGTGCGCTCCATTCTTCGTTATATCGACACCTGTGATGGTAACATGCAGGAGGGGTCGTTGCGGTGCGACGCTAATGTGTCTGTGCGTCGGCCCGGCGAGGCGCTGGGGACGCGGTGTGAAATCAAGAACCTGAATTCCTTCCGGTATTTGCGTCAGGCGATTGACCATGAAGCGGTGCGCCAGGTTGAAATCCTCGAAGACGGCGGCAAAATCGCGCAGGAGACGCGCCTTTACGATACGGCGAAAGGCGAGACCCGTTCGATGCGCTCAAAAGAGGAAGCGCATGATTATCGGTATTTTCCGGATCCCGATCTGCTGCCCATCGATTTGAGCGAAGAGTTTGTCGCGCGGATGAAAGCCACCTTGCCGGAACTGCCAGACGCGCGGAAAGAGCGCTTTGTAACGGCTTATGCGCTATCGCCTTATGACGCCAGCGTTCTGGTATCGGAGCGCGATACGGCGGATTATTTCGAGACGGTGGCGGCCGGACGAGATTCCAAACTGGCGGCGAACTGGGTGATCTCAGATCTGTTTGGACGGTTGAACAAGCTGACGATCCCCGTTTCTGCATCGCCCGTGAGTGCTGAAGCGCTTGGGGAATTGATCGATTTGATTTCGGATCAGACCATATCCGGCCGCATCGCGAAGGATGTTTTCTCCGAAATGTTTGAAAGCGGGGAGGGCGCCAAGGCGATTGTCGAGAAAAAGGGCCTCAGACAGGTTACGGATGAGGGTGCGATCAGGGGACAAGTGCAGTCGGTGATCGACGATAATCCAGACAAGGTCGCCGACTATCGCGGTGGAAATGATAAACTGGTCGGATGGTTCATGGGGCAAGTCATGAAGGCGAGCCAAGGCAAGGCGAATCCCGGGATGGTGAATAAATTATTGCGGGAAATGTTGTCAGCTTAAACAACGATAGCGGCGGCGGCAGTGGCGGCGAAAATGCAGGCCAGTCGCATCTGCGTATTGTTCAGTTTTGCAATATTTTCGCCTGGATACGGCTGTTGTCAAAAATATGGTATATTAAGTTATATAAATTTATGTAAGGGTCGACCTTACTATTTTACCTTTTACTTATATGGTTGAGAGTTTGTGCCAGCGTCATCCAACATAAACCGTGAACTGGCTCGTTATATGGCGTTCGCTTTTTGCACGGCGGACGCATTGCTTGAAGTTCAGCCGGATGGCGAGATCGCCTTTGCGACGGGCGCAACCAAAAGCTTGTTTGGCTTCGGCGCCAGCGCGCTTGTTGGAAAAAATGTCGATGCGCTCGCCACGCCCGAAGAAGCGACGCTTATTCACACCTTGTTGAAGCTGGCGTTAAACGGGCAACGATTCCGGAATGTTCCCACTCATTTTCGACTACCTGACGGCGTTGAAACTGTCATAACGCTCAATGGATACAATGTCCCCGATCTTGGGGAAAATTGTTTAATTACCGCCAAATTCGCGTCATCCCCGGACCAGAAATCCCAAAATTCCAACGCAGATACTCAATCTGGATTGATGAATGCCGAAAGCTTTGAAGCAGCGGTGGAAGCGCGACTTGCGAACTCGAATTCGGATGAAGAACTCACCTTTATTGGCCTCACCGGGCTGCCTGAGCTTCAAGGTCGGTTGTCCCATGATGAGTGGTTGGTTTTGCAGCAACGTTTTGGCGCTTTTCTAAACGCGGTGTCCGCCGGTGGCGATGCCGCCGCCCAGATTAGCGATGACAAATTTGGGCTGCTCCATTCGAAGGGGCTGCCCGTCGCGGATATTGAAAATCAGTTGCTTCAGTTCACCAAGGCGGCGGACC
>JAESSL010000434.1 GCA_016764135.1 Alphaproteobacteria bacterium | reverse complement strand
TAAGGATGTTACCCGCAACCCGCATTGGCATACCAACGATGCTCTCAAAGCCCATTGCATAGGCGCGGAACAACTCGAGTGGACCTTTTCCCGCGCCCCACAGGAAACCTGGCGCGACATCGGTCCATAAAGGAAAAATGAAAAACACGAGGCAAACGCCGAAAAGCACCATCCCTCCGGCGCGACGAACGCCCTCCAACGCCAGGGCGCACATGACAGCCGACACCGCAGTTGGCATTGGCGGAGCCACAAGATCCCAACCTTTGAGGACCATGTCACCGCCGTAATAGGACAAATATAACGACGTTGCGACAGAGATCAGGAAAAGCACCCAATCATATAAAGGAATTCGGGACGCGTCAGCCTTGCGCCCTGGAAATATGAGGAATGCGAGAGACAGGAATATTGCGATCAGCAAATAATAATACGAATTGTCAATCATGACATAGCCAAACGCGTTTAGGCTAAAGGTCTGATTGATGGCGATCATTATGCCCAAGGCGCCGAGAACCATCGTAACCCAGTACGCCGCCCCGGTTATGCGGGACTTATTAACCTCTTCATATGTCTCCATAGCGGGACCATCTGGTGAATTTCCCAAGACCTCATCTTGCCCCGCCATATAAACAACTCCCTTTTTACCAAACCAGATTCAACTTCACGCCGCGCCCCAATCTAGCCATTGCGAGCCCCGGGTCAATTGTCCATACAAATGAAATTGTCAAAAGGCGAAAACAGAACCGAGGCCTTTGGGTTCGATAAGGTGATGCGTCACGTCGTTTCCGGATAAAAATGCCCTGTCTGGATTCTAAAACGCCATGCCTGGATTCGAAGCATTTTGAGTCTGACGCTCTGCCCCTTCCCTCCTCTTTCCAAGTCAATGGCGCAATTTTGATTCATTCGGGAGGATTTGGTTTTAACTAGAATCGCCTGAACAAAGGGGGCCGTTTAAAAAAGTGGAAATTTCGTCTAAAAGAATGTTAAAGTATTGCGCGTCAAATAATACTATAGGATAGTGTGCGATAAATATTTAGTGGGGATTTCGAAGTGATCGTTGAGCGTTTGTGCATGAAAGCTTTTTTGACTCCAATCCTGGGCATCCTTTTTCTAGGCCTTGGCGCATGTTCGGATCTACAGGACGCTCCGACGGCAGCCCCTAGATCCATTGCGGATTCGCCAGGGTACCTGATTGGACCAGGCGACGTTTTACAAATTTTCGTCTGGCGAAACCCTGAATTATCGACAACGGTCCCGGTTCGGCCCGACGGATTACTCTCCGTTCCGTTGATTGAAGATTTAGCCGCTGCGAACAAAACACCAACCCAGCTGGCGCGTGACGTCGAAAAAGTTTTGTCGGAATTTGTGCAAAATCCGGTTGTCACAATAATCGTAACGGGTTTTACGGGACCTTTCGAACAACAAATCCGTGTAATCGGCGAGGCGTCCCAACCGCAGGCGATCCCATATCGTGAGAAAATGACCATCCTTGACGTCATGATCGCGGTGGGCGGGTTAACAGAATTCGCCGCTGGCAATCGGGCTGTAATTGTACGAGGCCCGGAAGGTAAAAAGGTTACATATCGGGTTCGGCTCGACGATTTGATCAAGGACGGCGATGTTTCCGCCAATGTCGATGTGTTACCCGGCGATGTCCTGATCGTGCCGCAAAGCTGGTTTTAGGATCTTTTCCCCTGCTTTTCAAAAGGCCGCATCCATGCGCCCATATTTACACGACGGGTTCGTTGACTGTCCTATTTGTGACGTTCAGACGTTTCCTGCCGTGAAGCAAAATAGCGGCATCGGCGCACAAGTAAATGATCCCGCCGTCTTCGTTCCGGATTTATTTGTAATTGAGCAATCCGCCGCGATTGCTCAATGTGATAAACAATGAATTTTGATCGTTTTGAATTACTGTCGCTCCTTTCCGCATTCTGGCGGCGGCGGTGGTATGTTCTGGCTGCGGCGTGGCTCATTAGTCTTGTGGGATGGGCCGTCGTCGTCATCCTGCCAGACAAATACGAATCCGAAGCGCGAGTTTATATAGACACCTCATCGCTCCTGGGGCCCTTGTTGCGGGGTATCGCCGTTGCAACCAATATTGAACAAGAAGTCGCTTTTATGCAACGAACGTTGCTCAGTCGACCAAACCTGCAAGAAGTTGCGCGCGCGACCGACCTCGACCTTGAAGTCACCACGCCTATTGAACTTGAGAGTTTACTGCGCCGACTAAAAAAAAGCGCACGAATTAAGGCGCAGGGCGGAAACTTGTTTACGGTTTCCTACACAGACAAAGATCCGGTTCTCGCAAAATCCATTGTCCAAGCCTTATTGACCATTTTCGTCGAGTCAAACTTGGGGCAAACCCGACAGGACATGGAAAGCGCGCGCGCGTTTATTGAATCACAATTGGAAATTTATGAACGCCAACTCAAAGAAGCTGAAATTCGACGGGCGGAATTCAAGTTTCGAAATGCTGATGTTCTCGCCGGAGGAACGTTTTCAACCCAAATCAATGCTTCGAAGGCAGCGAAAAATCGAGCTAAACGGGAATACGAAGATACCATTTTACGTAAAAACCAATTGAATTCCCAACTTAAAGTCGTTCCTCAGTTTCTAAAATTAAATACACCGCCACAAATTATCCTGGAAAGGCGCCGACAGTCACCACAGGGACAACGCATTGAACGTTTACAGGAAAACCTTGATCTACTGCTCCTTCGATATACGGAAAATCACCCTGATGTGGTTTCTGCAAAGCGAGGTTTGGAAACTCTAAAAAAATCACTTGCGTCGTCTTCCAGCGAACAAGGCGCCGAAGAGAAAAGTTCTAGCAATAATGCGGCGAACAAAACGGAGATCCCTAATTCTCTCTATGAAAATTGCGTTTGGACCTAAGTGATGTTGAAACAAATATTTTCATGTTTGAGCGAAATTTGAAGGAAGCGGAACAAGCGTACGAAAATCTAGAAAAGTTGAGAAACAAGGCGCCTGAGGTTGAAGCGCAACTGGCGGACCTGGATCGTGATTATGACGTCATCAAAAAGAAATTTAATGAATTCCTGACACGACGTGAATCCGCGCGAATTTCCCAAGCGGCCGAAGCCACAACGGATTCGGTCCAGTTCAGAATAATCGCCCCTCCTCAGGTACCCGTCGTCCCTTCGGCGCCCAATCGTTTTCTGTTGCTCACCGTTGTTTTACTCGGGGGGCTAGGCGTCGGTGGCGGCATCGCTTTTCTACTGGTGCAAATGGACGATACGTTTTCGTCCGCGAACCGACTTGGTGACGCCTTTGGCATTCCCGTGCTGGGCGTCGTCAATATGTTAGCGGAACCTTCGCAGAAATTTCGACGTGCGATGGGAAATTTAGCGTTCGCCATGGCGTTCACATCGCTTACCGCCGTATTCGCCGCTTTGGCGTTTATGGCGCCGAAACTATCCCAATTGTCGGCGCTGCTGAAAAAACAATCTCTACCCACAGAGCTCTCCTGGCTGTCGGATATAATTGGAACGGTGAAATCCATAAGTTTCCTACAAGGGTTATTTTAACGTGACGTCTGATGAAGAACGCCTGAATTTGGTTCAACGCCTTGCTGAAAAGCAGTCTCAGAAGAACGAGCTGTCTTTAAGCGAGCGCGCTGCAGAGAAACTGGCGGCAATGCAAAAAGAAACGTCTTCGCCGAAACCCAATATTCAAACGCCCTCAACGCCAGCCGCTGCGACAAATAATACAACGTCGGCCGATACAAATACGAATGCGCCAAAGGAAAAAAATCATCTATCACAGCCAGACGCCAAGCCCCCAGCCAAGGGAAAGTTTGCTGAAATCGACTTGGCGCGAATTCAGCGAGATGGTTTTATTTCACCCAATTTGCCGCAAACCAGGCTCGCCGAAGAATTCCGAACCATTAAAAGGCCCTTGTTATTGAATGCCTTCGGCGCGGAAGAAAGCCGAATTAAGAACGGCAATGTCCTGATGGTGACAAGCGCCCGGCCTGGCGAAGGTAAAACTTTTACGTCATTGAATTTAGCAATGAGCATTGCCGCCGAGCGTGATTTACATGTCATGTTGATCGATGCGGACGTCTACAAACACCAGCTATGCACCGTGCTGGAGATATCCAGTCACCACGGTCTCGTCGACCTGCTCCTTGACGACACGCTGGACCTTACAGACGTCCTGGTTCGAACAAATATACCGAACTTGACGGTGCTGCCATCAGGTGACCGGCATCCATCGGCGACGGAATTACTCGCCAGCCAGCGAATGGCGGATTTCATGAGAGATATCGCCGAACGCTATCCGGACCGGATGATAATTATTGACGCGCCGCCCGTACTCGCCAGTAGCGAGCCAGGCGTACTAGCGCTCCTGGTAGGCCAAATCGTTATGGTCGTGGAAAGCGACAAAACGGACCGCTACACAATTGACCAATCCCTGGATTTGATCAGCAACTGCCAAAACATTAATTTTATTCTGAATAAATCGACGAACTCCTTTGGAAGCGGACTGTCCAAAGCCTACACTTACTACGACGAATACCACAAATGAACGAACGCACCATCGGTACTCAATTAATATAATGACGCATCGCTTACCAAAACGCGCCTTTATACGATATTCAACCGCCGCAACACTTGTTGCGATGGCAGCGCTAATTTTCACGCCCGGAATGGCGAGCGCGGCCGAATGGCGGCTATCGCCGACAGTGACTCTTGATCAAAGCGTCACAGATAATGCGCGATCCGTTGAGAGCGGCAAAGAAGCCGACATGATAACGACCACAACCGCTGGCATTGCTATTGTTGGAAATGGACCACGGCTGCAACTCGACTTCAATTATGATCTTTCGAAGGATATTTTTTGGGACAACAGTGACCTGAATACATTTCGTCATTCACTCCTTGGTTCGGGAAAAGTCGAACTCTGGGAAGATCATATTTTCATTGATACCCGGGCGTCCATTAGCCAGCAATCCCTTGCAAGATCAGGCGGTTTGACAGCTTCAGATCGTGGGGCGGGTACGAACGATCAGTCAATGGTCGTAAACTACAGTGTTACGCCAAACTTTGCGCATCGTTATAGCAGTTGGGCGGATACCGATTTGATCCTATCGTTCAGCGAAGTTCGCTTCCTGGATACAGATACCGGCGCCGCCAACGCGCAACCCGACGCCAACCGTAATATCACACTGACCACCGTGTTACGCAGCGGACCAAAGTTTTCCCGTACGAAATGGGAAGTAAACGGGAATCGCTCTTTCAGCAATGACGACACCGATCGCGAGTCCCTCGAGATGTCGGGCGAATACGCCTGGAATCGACATATCGATTTTTTGGCGCGGGTTGGTCGCGAAACTATCGATAACTCCGGAATAAACGCTGATAACAGTGCTGAAATTTTCTGGCGCGGTGGCGCTCGAATTACGCCAGGACCCAAGTCCTCGCTCCGTTTTGAAGTTGGACATCGCTTTGGAGGGACAAACATTTCCGCCGACGCTTCCTATAAATTTGGAACTAAAGCAGCACTGACAATTTCTTATGAAGAGGAAGTCAAAACCGAGCGCCAAAACCTGACGGATAATCTAAACAATGTAGCTAGAGACGACGCTGGCCAAGGCCTGATTGATCCTCTAACCGGCCTGCCCGCCAACCCGAATGCGCTTAATTTTGATTTTCTGGACAAAACGACGCTGCAAAAGACATTTTCAATCGCCTTAAATGGCCAAAGTGGTCGGAACAGCTACAATATTTCCAGTAGCGCCAATATCCAGGAAGACAAAAATTTAAATACAGAAGATGTCGTGGTCACGTTCGCTGCGAACATTAACCGCAGAATCTGGCCTGACTTAAGCGGCGGCGTAAATATGAATATTTCATCGACAATCCAGAGTTCGTCCGGCGCCGAAGATATCATTTTTACAAGCGGCGCATTTTTGTCCTATACGCTGCAGAAAAACTTCTCTGGTGATTTGCGTTACAATTATTTAAAGCGCGACAGCAAAGTCGCTGGCGACGATCTTGAGGAAAACACCCTCTCGCTCAGCATTCGTAAGCAGTTTTAAGCTCCAACAATGTACACCGAGTTTTACCAGCTCTCCGACCTGCCTTTCCAGCTAACGCCAGACCACCGTTTTTTTTACGAAAGCAGCGTCCATAAACGGGCCATGGCGCATCTGATGTTTGGCCTAAGCCAGGGCGAAGGCTTTATTGTCATTACAGGCGATGTCGGCGCGGGCAAAACAACACTGATGGGACATTTGCTGGAGACACTGGACCGTCAAAAGTACGTATCAGGGACCATTGTCACCACTCAACTTGGCGGCGACGACATGCTTCGCATGATTGCAGCTACCTTCGACCTGGACCACGCCGACGCTGACAAAGCGACGTTACTACAACAGCTTGAGGCCCGGTTTAAAGGCCTTCTCACGGAAGGCAAGCGTTGCGTCCTGCTCATCGATGAAGTGCAAAATCTCTCCTTTCAGGCGCTTGAAGAACTTCGCATGTTGTCGAATTTTCAAATCGATGGAAAAGCGCTCCTCCAAAGTTTTCTTCTTGGTCAACCGCAATTCCGCCGCACGATGGCGTCGCCAGACCTCGACCAGCTTCGGCAGCGGGTTATCGCTTCCTATCATCTTGGTCCTGTCGGCAAGCCAGAAATTCGCGCCTATATAGAACACCGGTTGAACGCGGTTGGCTGGAAAAACGACCCGGAGTTTACGGAAAGCGCCTATGATGAAATTTACGCGCATACAGGCGGCGTGCCGAGAAAACTTAACGTTCTGTGCTCACGATTGTTGTTATTCGGTTTTTTAGAGGAAACGCACCAAATCAATCGGGACGCCGTTATTCAGGTTGCCGAGGACCTATTTCGAGAAACCGAACAAATTCTGGAACACGGCGACGCACAAACACGCCAACCAGCCCTAAGCGCAGAATCGCCACCGCAAT
>JAESSL010000433.1 GCA_016764135.1 Alphaproteobacteria bacterium | reverse complement strand
GGGCCACGGGTTGGCAGCGATTCCAGCGAATCTGTATGGACGACGCGAATACTGTCCGGGTCGCGCTCCAGCTCTTCCCCCGCGATTGTCGCCACCATGGTCTGGTGACCCTGTCCCGCCGTCGTTGTGTAAATTCCCGCCGTGATGCCGCCTTGCCCGTCGATTTTCATCAGAACGGATTCGACAAAAGTCGTTGTTTGAATTTTTTCGTTCAGAAGGTGTTCAAAGATATTGTTGCCACCGCCGGGCTCGAGGCATGTGGAGAGCCCGATCCCCACAAGGCGTCCTTCGGCGCGCGCGGCGTCGCGCTTGGCGGTGAGTTCGTCCCATTCCGCCAGGTCCAGCGCCTTTTGCAGAACTGTTTGGTAGTCACCGGAATCATATTCGGATCCCGGCGGGATTTTCCACGGAAACTGGTCCTTGCCGATAAGGTTTCGGCGCCGGACTTCCAGCCGGTCGATACCCAGGCTGCGTGCAATTTTATCGATCCCGGTTTCCAGCGCAAAATTCGTGAGCGCTTGCCCAAAGCCGCGTACGGGCACCTGGCTGGTTTTGTTCGAAGTGACCGATGTGATGTCATACTCGATGCTGTTAACCCGGTAGGGCCCACAAAGCGCGGTGATTGGTTTGCCCAATTGTTGAATGGCGCGACCGGGAAAGGCGCCCACATCGTCAATGACGCGATACTTGATCGACGACACGACGCCCTCGCCATTATAGGCCAGGGTCACGTCGAAAATTCGGTCGGGGCCGTGCGAATCGCCGCCGGTCATATTGTCGAAACGATCTTCGATAAGGCGGATCGGAACGCCTAGTTTGCGCGCCAGATAGGCGGACAGAATGGTGTGTTTAATGCCGCGTTTGACGCCGTAGCTGCCACCAACGTCAATGTCGTTGTAGACGCGCACTGAGTTGAGCGGTAGACGCATGGCGCCGGCGATTTGCTCTGGATATTGCGGCATCTGGATGGACGCCCAGACGTCGAGGATTTCGTTTGAATCATCCCATCGGCACACCACGCCAAAGGTCTCGATCGGCACGGCGGATGACCGACCCCAGCGGGCGCGATAGCTGATTTGATGTTCGGCGGCGGCGAAGTCTTCTTCCACCGGGCCCCAGACGAACTTTTTCTGCAACATGATGTTGGAGCCATGTTCCGGATGCACCAGCGGGGCGTCCGGCGCCATGACGCCTTCAATATCCATCGCGACGGGCAGGGGTTCGTATTCAACCTCGACCAGTTCGGCGGCGTCTTCGGCGATATAGCGGGAATCCGCCACGACGGCGGCGACCCATTCACCGGCGTAATGGGTTAAATCCGTCGCCAACGGGCGCCACGGCACCTTTGGTAGATCAACGCCGTGATAAAGGGAGTTTGTATGCTCCGCGAGCTCCACGCCCGTGACGACATCAAGCACGCCGTCCAACGCCAGCGCGGCGGACGTGTCGATGGACAGGATTTTTGCGCGCGGGTAAGGGCTGGGGACCAGCGCGACATGCTTCATATTGTCGAGCTGGACATCCTGAACGAACTTGCCGCGTCCGGTGATGAAACGAAAATCTTCCTTGGTGCGTCGCTGGCGGGAGATATAGCGATAATTTGCGCCCGCGCCGGTATTTGAATCGCCGATTTTTGAATCATCAGGCATTTGCGCGCTCCGTCGACAGGGTTTTCGCCGCAAGTTTGATGGCGTCCACGATTTGTTGATACCCGGTGCAACGGCAGAGATTGCCGCTGATCGCCTCGCGGATTTCCGCATCGCTCGGATCGTCGTTTTCGTGTAGGAGAGCTTGCGCGGCCATCAACATGCCCGGCGTGCAATAGCCGCATTGCAGCGCATGGGTTTCCCAAAACGCGTCCTGAACGGCGCTCAGCGCGCCTGTTTCATCTTCCAATCCTTCGACCGTGGTGACGGACAGCCCATCCGCCTGCACCGCAAACATCAGGCAGGCGCGAATGGGGTCTCCGTCGAGAAGCACCGTGCAGGCGCCGCAGACCCCATGTTCGCACCCGATATGCGATCCGGTGAGGCGAAGCTCGTCTCGCAGGAAGTCGATCAACGTCATACGGGGCGCGGCGTCGGCCCGGCGGTCCCGGCCATTGACGGTAATCGTGATGTTCATCGTGCTCATGAGGGGCTCTTTGATTGTGCGTCAGTGACGGCGTCCGTAATCGCGCGTCGTGTCAATTCCGGACAAACGCGGCGGCGATAATCAGCGCTTGCCTGCAAGGTGCTATCCGGGTCAATTTTTGCATCGATGGTCTGGATTGCCGTTGTGATGTTGGCGTCCGTCGGCGTTTGTCCAATCAGCAGGGCTTCGGCGTCGTGGAGCCGCAGGGGCGTTGGTCCACACCCACCCACGCCAATCGCGGCGCGGATACAAACCCCATTGGCGTCCAGTTCGATTTGCGCCGCCGCAGAGGCGATGGCGAAATCGCCCTTGCGGGGCGCCATTTCGTGAAACCCTACGCCGATTTTGCTTCCGGCGGCGCCGCGCCAGATTGGTACTTCCACCGAGACCATTATCTCTTCTGGCTCGATGACGGTTTCCATTGGGCCGAGAAACAAATCTCGAATGGGAACGATGCGCGACGCGCCTTTGCGGTGCAGCGTGACGGCGCCATCAAGAAGCAGCGCAACCAGCGGGATTTCCGCGCTGGAATCCGCATGGGCGATGCTGCCGCCAATGGTGCCGCGATTTCGGGTTTGAAAATGACCGACATGGGGCAGGGCTTTGGCGAACAGGGGCAGGGCGTCGGCCAGGCCCGGCGTGCGCTCCAGGACCCGCTGGCGCGTTGCGGCGCCAATGACGACCCGGTCCGCGGCGATCTCCACGCCGTGCAGCGCATCAATCCGGTTGATGTCGATAAGATGCGTTGGACGGGCCAATCGCATGGCCATCAAGGGAACGAGGGTCTGGCCGCCAGCAAGAACTTTCCACTCGGCGTCGCTATCGCCATTGGCGAGGTAGGTACAGACTTCGTCCACGCTTGACGGTCGAAAATACTCAAATTCGGCCGATTTCATACGCTGCCACGTCCCCCGCTAAAAATGATCCGATGCGCCGATCAAAAATGGAGACTAGCGCGGCAGAATGGATTCTCCCATGAGAAATTCATCAACGGCCCGTGCGCATTGCCGTCCCTCGCGGATCGCCCAGACGACAAGCGACTGCCCCCGGCGCATATCACCGGCGGCGAACAGCTTGGGAATGCTGGTCTGGTAGTCATCCGTGTTGGCCAAAATATTGCCACGCTGGTCCAGCTCGGGGCTGAGTTCTTCAATCATGCCTTCATGGGTGGGATGGATGAAGCCCATCGCCAGCAACACGAGGTCCGCCTTCAGCGTAAAGTCGCTGCCGGGGATTTCCTTCATGTTCTTGTCCAGCCGCTTGGCGTGCAAGGTTGTCACCACGCCGTTCTTACCGGACAATTTGGTGGTCGCCACGCTCCAGTCGCGAATGGCGCCCTCGGCCTGGGAGCTCGATGTCCGCATACGTTGCGGCCATAACGGCCAGGTTACGCCTTTTTCCGGCGCTTCCGGCGGCTTGGGCATAATCTCCAGTTGCGTCACGGACACGGCGCCCTGCCGGAACGACGTGCCGATGCAATCGGATCCGGTGTCGCCGCCGCCGATGACGACGACATGCTTGCCCTGGGCCAGAATTTCTTCGACATCGCCCAGCGCCTCGCCACTGACGCGCCGGTTCTGCTGGGGCAGGAAGTCCATCGCCTGTTCCACGCCGTCCAGATCGCCGCCTTCAATGGGCAATCCGCGCGCATGTTCCGATCCGCCGGACATGACGACCGCATCGAAGCCTTCCAGCAGTTCTTGCGCGGTTTTGTCTACGCCAATATGGCAGTTGTTTTCGAACTGGACGCCTTCGGCCTCCATCTGCGCCATGCGTTGGTCGATAAGATGTTTTTCCATCTTGAAGTCGGGGATGCCGTAGCGCAGCAAGCCGCCGGGTTTGGCGTTTTTCTCGTGCACCACAACCTCGTGACCCGCGCGGGCCAGCTGTTGCGCACAGGCCAGACCCGCAGGGCCGCCGCCGATGACCGCAACGCGTTTGCCGGTTTTTTTGATCGCTGGGGCCGGGGTGATCCAGCCTTCTTTCCAGCCATTATCGACAATCGCGCATTCGATCGTCTTGATGGTGACCGGTTCGTTTTCGATATTCAGCGTGCAGGCTTCTTCGCACGGGGCGGGACACACCCGGCCCGTGAACTCGGGGAAGTTGTTGGTGGAGTGCAGGACATCCAGCGCGGCGCGCCATTCGCCCTTATAGGTCAGGTCATTCCAGTCCGGGATGATGTTGTTGACCGGGCAGCCCTGATGACAATAGGGAATGCCGCAATCCATGCAGCGCGCGCCTTGCCGGGCGATGCTGTCGCGATCCATGGGGATCACGAATTCCTTGTAATGGCGGACCCGATCGCTGGCGGGCGCATAACGCCGATCCTGACGATCGATTTCCAAAAAGCCGGTTACTTTACCCATATCAGGCGCTCCCTGCGGACGTATCTTTGTTCGCCGCTGCGTTTCGCGCGACCTGCATTTCCTGTAAGGCGCGACGGTAATCTACCGGCATGACTTTGACGAAGAGCGATTGGTAGAACTCCTAATTGTCCAGAATGCGGCGTGCGCGGTTGGAATTGGTGTAATGCGCATGCGATTCGATGATGCTGCGCAGGCGTTCCGCGTCGTGCCCTGTCATGTCTCGCATTACGTCAACGCGGCCATGGGTTTCCAGGTCGCCGCCTTGATGGGCGATCTCCTCGAGGGTTTCGTCTTCCGCCGTAATTGGCTCCAGATCCACCATCACCAGATTGCAGTGCTGCTCAAAATCGCCCTCTTCATCGAGGACATAGGCGATGCCGCCGCTCATCCCTGCGGCGAAATTTCGCCCGGTCGATCCCAGCACGACGACGATGCCGCCGG
>JAESSL010000432.1 GCA_016764135.1 Alphaproteobacteria bacterium | reverse complement strand
GGTCGTGCGCCATTCCTGGCCCTGCTTGCGCCATAGAAACGGTTTGTCGTCGTATATAGCGGCCTGCTGAAAAAACATTTCCGGCAAGCTGGTCGCCGCTGCATAATCCATAGGCGCTGTCTCCCGCGTCACTTTATTCTATCGCCGCCGGACTTGCGCCGACGTTCCCATAGACATATATCCGGAGCTTGCATGGAGGGTAAAGACATGACCGATTCCGAACAGGGCGTGAAGACACTGGGGCAACTGCCTGAATGGGACCTCTCAGACCTGTATTCAGGGATGGATTCGCCCAAACTGGAGGCCGATCTCGCGCAATCCGCAGAACGCGCGGAGGCATTCTCAGCGCGCTATAAAGGCAAGCTCGATTCGCTGGACGGCGCGGCGTTGGCGGCGGCGATTGTCGATTACGAAGCTCTGGACGAGACCCTGTCCGCGATCATGAGTTACACTGGCTTGTTGCATGCGGGCGCGGTCAGCGACCCGATGGTTGGCAGCTTTTATCAAACGATGCAGGAGCGGGTCAGCGATATTTCCACATCGGTGTTGTTCTTTACGCTGGAGCTCAACCGGATCGACGACGCCGACCTGGCGGCCAAGCTGTCCGACCCCGCTTTGGCGCATTACCAGCCCTGGCTGCGCGATGTGCGCGCGATGCGCCCGCATCAGCTTTCCGATGAAATAGAGACGTTGCTGCACGAAAAACACGTTGCAGGCCGGTCCGCTTGGACGCGCTTGTTTGATGAAACCATGGCGGATTTGCGCTTTCCGTTTCGCGGCAAAGAGCTGACCTCGACCGAAATTCTGGATCTTTTGTCGGATCCGGACGGCGCCGTCCGTAAAGTGGCGGCGCAGAGCGTTGGCAAGGTGTTGGGCGACAATATTCGGCTCTTTTCGCTCATCACCAATACGCTCGCCAAGGATAAGGAGATCGACGACAAGTGGCGCAAATTCGCGCGTCCTGTGTCATCCCGAAACCTGTCCAATTTTGTTGAAGACGAAGTCGTGGACGCGCTAAGCAGCGCGGTGAAGGATTCCTATCCTCGTCTGGCACATCGTTATTACAAGCTGAAGGCGTCCTGGTTTGGGTCGGATACGCTGGATTACTGGGACCGGAATGCGCCGCTGCCCGATGAAGACGATCGGCTGATTCCGTGGGAAGAAGCGCGGGATACGGTGTTGAACGCCTATGGCGCCTTTTCCGGTGAACTGGCGGATGTGGGAAAGCGTTTCTTTGACAACAACTGGATTGATGCGCCCGCGCGTGAAGGCAAGGCGTCTGGCGCGTTCGCGCACCCAACCGTACCCTCGGCGCATCCTTATCTGTTGCTGAACTATCAGGGCAAAACCCGCGACGTGATGACGCTGGCCCATGAACTGGGGCATGGCGTGCATCAGGTGCTGGCGGGCGGGCAGGGGCATTTGATGGCCGATACGCCGCTGACTCTGGCGGAAACCGCGTCGGTGTTTGGCGAAATGCTGACCTTTCAAGCCATGTTGAGCGCCACCCGCAACGCCAAGGAGCGTCGCGTGATGCTGGCCAGCAAGGTTGAGGACATGCTCAACACGGTGGTGCGGCAGATTGCGTTTTATGAGTTTGAACGCAAGATCCATGACGAACGCCGCTCTGGCGAGATTACCGGCGCCCGGATCGGTAAAATCTGGATGGACATCCAGAGCGAGAGTCTGGGGCCGTCGATTCGGTTCCATGACGAGTACAAAAATTTCTGGGCGTATATTCCACATTTCATCCATTCGCCGTTCTATGTGTATTCCTATGCCTTTGGGGATTGCCTGGTGAACTCTTTGTATTCCCAATACGAAAACGACTCCGATGGCTTCGCCGAGAAATATCTGGAGATGCTCCGCGCGGGCGGGACCAAGCGGCACAAGGAGTTGCTGGCCCCGTTTGGCCTCGACGCGTCCGACCCCGCCTTCTGGGCGCAAGGGCTGGGCGTTGTGGAATCGTTTCTGGATCAATTGGAAGCAATGGCATAATTTTGATGATGCGATGTTGCGCCTGCAGTGAATGAAGTCGCAATTCGCGGAAAACGTGGAGAGCATGACCGACGCGGACGAGATAGAGCCTAAAAAGGTTGCGGTGATTGGCGCCGGGATCACCGGCGTCAGCGCCGCGTTGTTTTTGCAGCGTGACGGGCACGACGTCACCTTGTTTGAGCAAAGTGATTCTGCAACCGGGACATCTTCGGGCAATGCGGGCGTCATTAGTCTGGCGGGGTGCGTGCCGCTGGCTGTCCCCGGTATTCTGCAACGCGTCCCAAAAATGCTGCTCGATCCCTACGGGCCCTTGTCGTTTCGCTGGCGCTATCTTCCAAAACTGACGCCCTGGCTGATCAAATTCATCCGCAACAGTCGGCTTGAACACGTAAAGGCCAATGCGCACGCCAAGGCGGGATTGCTGGATCACGCAATGGCCGCCTATGACGCGCTGCTCGACGCCGCCGACGCGCAATCGTTTGTGCAGCGCCGCGGATTGCTGAAGGTCTATGAAAGTGACGAAAGCTTTGCGCAGGCGTCGCTGGATCTGGAGTTGTACCGGGAGTGCGGGCGGCGTTTTGATGTTGTCGGCGCGGATGAGATTCGCGGTCTGGAACCATCGCTGAAGCCGATCTTCAAACACGGCTTTTACTTTGACGATAATGCGGGCGTTCGCGACCCGGGCGGCCTTGTGGTCCGGTTTGTCGAGACCTTTGTCGCCAAGGGCGGCGCGTTGGTGAAGGGGCAAGTGAATGGATTTTTTGGCGAACCGGGCGCCCGCACGGTAAAGACCGTCGAGCGTGATTACCCGGTCGACAGGATTGTCGTGGCGGCGGGGTCCTGGTCCGCAAGCTTGATGAAGCATTTTGGCGTGTCCGTCGTGCTGGATGCGGAACGCGGCTATCACATTATGTTGCCGCAACCGGACGAAACCCTGAACGGACCCGTGGCGCTGATGGATCAATCTATTTTTGTGTCGCCGATGGCGCATGGTCTGCGTATGACCAGTGGCGTTGAACTGGCGGGCAATGCGGCGCCGCCGGATTACACGCGCATTCGCCGGATGATGAGCAAAGTCGGGGAGGCCGTCCAAGGCGTCCGGCTTGAAGAGCAAAGCGCGTGGCTGGGATTTCGGCCGTCAACGCCGAGCGGCGTCCCCTTTCTGGGCGCCGCGCCGGGGCAGGAGGATGTGATTCTCGCGGCGGGCGGTGGTCATATTGGGATGACGCTGGGGCCCGTCCTCGGCAGGATGGTGTCGGACCTTGTGGCGGGACGCGATACCGGCG
>JAESSL010000431.1 GCA_016764135.1 Alphaproteobacteria bacterium | reverse complement strand
GACTCCGGCCCATTGCGCTGGCGGCGATCCGGGCGCGTTGTGATCGAGTGGCCGTCTTCATGTAAATTTGGATTATATCCTCACCGAAGCGCCGATTGAGCGCGAAATCAAGGACTCGGCATGAAAATTCTGAGTGGCAACAGCAACCGTCCCTTGGCAGAAGCGATTGCGGCGTGTCTGAACGTTCCATTGACGAAAGCCTCCATTCGACGCTTCTCCGATATGGAAGTCTTCGTTGAAATTCTGGAAAACGTGCGTGGCGAGGATATCTTCGTCATTCAGTCGACCAGCTATCCCGCCAATGATAATTTGATGGAGCTGCTGGTTTGCATCGATGCGCTGCGACGAGGTTCCGCAAGCCGCATCACAGCGGTAATGCCGTATTATGGGTATGCGCGACAGGATCGCAAAACCGGACCCCGGACGCCAATCTCCGCGAAGCTGGTCGCCAACCTTATCACCAAAGCTGGCGCGGACCGCGTGCTGACCATGGATTTGCATGCGGCGCAAATTCGAGGGTTCTTCGATATCCCCACCGACAATCTGATTGGCGGCCCGTTGTTTGCGCAGGATATCGTTGAAACCGGCAAAAACGGTGAAGAGATTGTGATTGTGTCGCCGGATGTTGGCGGCGTCGTGCGCGCCCGTGACATCGCCAAGCGCATTGAGGCGGATCTCGCCATTATCGATAAACGCCGCGAAAAAGCGGGTGTTTCGGAAGTCATGAATATTATTGGCGATGTTGAAGGGCGGCGTTGCGTGCTGGTCGACGACATCGTGGATTCGGCCGGAACCCTCTGCAACGCGGCGGAAGCGTTGAAGCAGGCGGGCGCCTCATCGGTTCAAGCCTATACAACCCATGGCGTCCTGTCCGGCGGCGCTGTGTCGCGCGTTGCGTCATCGCCGCTGGAGAGCCTGATTGTGATGGATAGCATTCAGGCGACCGAGGCCATGCGGGTCGCCCAGAATATACGGCAGATCTCTATTGCGCCGCTTTTGGCGGAAGCCATTCGCCGAATTGCGGAGAATGAATCGGTTTCCAGCCTGTTCGATTAAGCTTTGCTGGTCCTATACGACGCCGCGCCCGTAATTTTCAGTTTGCGCATTAAACTATAGAAGCGTAAAAGGGCGCGTTCTAAACGATAAAGTTCGGGCGCGCCTGAATTTTGTCGTAACGCCTAGGCGCCGACACCCCTGGAGGCGGGCGCCGCCCACAAACTGGAGATTATTATGAGTGAAGCAAGCGTATTGCCAGCGGAGCTGAAGGAGGGGGCAGGCAAGGGGGCCGCCCGCGCCACTCGCCGCGCCGGTCGAGTTCCCTGTGTTGTCTACGGTGACAAGAAAACCCCGGTTCTTATTTCTGTCGACCCCCGCGAGATTATGAAGGGCCTGCGTGCAGGCACTTTTTTCTCGACTGTCTACGATGTTGAAATCGACGGCAGCAAGATCGAACGTGTCCTGGCCCGTGATGTCCAATTTCATCCGGTCACCGACGTACCGCAACATGTAGACTTCCTTCGGGTTTCTGCGTCGACGACGGTGACGGTCGAAGTGCCTTGCCGCTTCCTGAACGAAGAGGAATCCGTTGGCTTGAAACGCGGTGGCGTTCTGAATGTCGTTCGCTACACCATCGAAGTTACTTGTATGGTCGACGCAATTCCGCAATCGATTGACGTCGATTTGTCCGGGGTCGATATCGGCGACAGCATCCACTTCAGTGCGGTCAGCGTGCCGGACGGCGTAACGCCGACGATTACGGATCGTGATTTCACGATTGCGACAATCGCCGCGCCGAGCGTGATGGAAGAAGAAGTTGAGGTCGAAGAAGGCGTCGAGGGTGAAGAGGGCGCTGAAGCGGCGGCCGATGGCGCCGATGGCGAAGAAAGCTCCGAGGAGTAATTTTCGTGTTGCTTCTAATCGGTCTTGGCAACCCTGGGCCGAAATACGAAAAAAACCGACACAATATCGGATTCATGGCGGTGGACGAAATTGTCCACCGCCATGGGTTTGGCGCTTATCGCGCCCGGTTTCAGTCTCTGGTCGCGGAAGGTAAGCTGGCGGGAGAGAAGGTTCTGGTGATCAAGCCCACGACCTTCATGAATGAATCCGGTCGTGCGGTTGGCGAAGCGATGCGGTTTTATAAACTCGCGCCATCCGACGTTCTTGTTATCCATGACGAACTCGATTTGGTCCCCGGCAAGATCCGTCTGCGTAAAGGCGGCGGTCTGGCGGGCCATAACGGGTTGCGCAGCATCAACGCTCATATTGGACCGGACTTCCAGCGGATGCGCGTCGGAATCGGTCATCCGGGCGAGAAGTCGCGTGTCCACGGGCATGTGTTGAGTGATTTTTCAAAGGCGGAAACGCCATTGATCGAGACTCTGATCGACGCCATATCCGAATCCGCCGATTTGCTTGCGCCAGATGGACCCTCGGACGGACATAGTCAATTCATGACCAAAGTGGCGCTACGTTTGGCGCCGCCAAAGCCAAAATCACCAAAATCAACATCAACGGAGAGTTGAGCCAATGGGCTTCAATTGCGGTATTGTTGGACTTCCCAATGTCGGGAAATCGACCCTGTTTAATGCGTTGACCAGTACGGCGGCGGCAGAGGCGGCGAATTATCCTTTTGCACGATCGAGCCGAATACCGGTCGCGTCGCGGTGCCCGATGAGCGCCTGGAGCGCGCCGCTACGTTGAGCAAGTCGGTAAAGGCCGTGCCGACGTTTCTGGAATTTGTCGACATCGCCGGGTTGGTGCGCGGCGCCTCCCAAGGCGAAGGGCTGGGGAACCAGTTTTTGGGCCATATTCGCGAAGTGTCGGCGATCATTCACGTTCTGCGGTGTTTCGACAGCGGCGACATTACCCATGTTGAAGGCGATGTGGATCCGGTGCGCGATGCGGAAACCGTTGAAACGGAATTGATGCTGGCTGATCTGGATAGTCTGGAGCGGCGCCATGACATGGCGTCCAAGCGCGCCAAGGGCGGCGACGCCGAAGCCAAACGCCAGGAGCCGGTGATGGCGCGGTTGCTGGAAGCGTTACAGGATGGAAGACCTGCCCGTACGGTTGAATTCTCGAATGAAGAACAGCCTATCGCCGATGCGCTTCAGCTCATTACCGCCAAGCCCGTCCTGTACGGTGCAACGTCGATGAGGAAAGCGCTGCGACCGGAAACGCCTATTCCGAGAAGGTGGCTGAAATGGCGAAGGCGCAAGGTCAGGGCTGCGTTGTTATCTCGGCGGCGATTGAGTCCGAAGTGGCGCAACTTGAATCCGAAGAAGAAAAAAGCGAGTTTCTGGAAACGCTTGGCCTTTCGGAAACGGGCCTGACGCGAATCATCCGCGAAGGATACACGCTTCTCGACCTCATCACCTTTTTGACGTCAGGGCCAAAGGAAACGCGGGCCTGGACGGTCAAAAATGGCGCTACGGCGCCAAACGCTGCGGGTGAAATCCACAGCGATTTCGAAAAGGGCTTCATTCGCGCTGAAACGATCGGATATGATGATTTCATCAAATTCGATGGCGAGCAGGGCGCCAAGGATGCTGGCAAAATGCGCCTCGAAGGCAAGGAGTACATCGTCCAGGACGGTGATCTCATGTTGTTCCGCTTCAACGTATAATATCCATCCGGGGTATAATGTTCATCCAGGATATAAAATTCATATAGGGGAGGATTTGTTTATGGGCGAAATGATTAAACTGACGGCCAGCGACGGACACACTTTCGACGCCTATCGCGCCGAGCCGACAGGGACGCCCAAAGGGGCGATTGTCGTCATTCAGGAAATTTTTGGCGTTAACAAGCATATCCGCGAAGTGACGGACAGCTACGCCGCTGATGGCTATCTGGCCATTTCACCGGCCGTATTTGATCGTCAAAAAACAGGCGTAGAGCTTGGGTATGAGGGCGATGATATTGTCGCCGGGCGCGATCTCAAGGACAGCGCCAGTTATGACGATGCGGTCAAGGATCTGGAAGCCGCCGTTGCGGCGGTTAAAAGCGCCGGTAAAGTTGGCACGGTTGGGTATTGCTGGGGCGGGACGCTGTCGTTCCTGAGCGGGACACGCATTGATGACGTGTCGGCCTCTGTCGTGTATTACGGCGGTCAGATCATTCCCTTCAAAAATGAGAAAATGAATGCCGCCAGCCTGATGCATTTCGGCGAGCGCGACGCGGGCATCCCGCTTGATGACGTTGACGCTATCAAGGCGGCGCAGCCCGATTCAGACGTGAATGTTTATCCCGCCGATCATGGCTTCAATTGCGACCATCGCGGATCGTATGATGAAGCCAGTTGTAAATTGGCCCGCGAGCGCACCAACGCGTTCTTCGCCAAGCATGTCGGTTAAGTCGTCAAGTCGGCGTTGATTTAAGGGGGCGGCGCGTTGCGGATCCCCTTTTTCTCTCGCCTCTGTGCAATCTGAACGATAAGGACATCAGATGATTACCAAAGGGTATGAGCAGCTTCTTGAAGAAGCGAACGCCGTCATTGAGACGATTTCCGTCGATGACGCTAAAAAACTGCACGGGGACGATTCCGTGACCTTTGTTGATATCCGCGATGTCCGCGAAGTTAAGCGTGAAGGCAAAGTCGCCGGCGCCCTGCACGCGCCGCGCGGCATGCTGGAATTCTGGGTTGATCCGGAGAGTCCATATCATCGGGATGTCTTTGCCAGCGGCAATAAATTTGTTCTGTATTGCGCCAGTGGCTGGCGGTCGGCATTGGCGGCGCAGTCGCTTCAGGAGATGGGCTTTGGACCCGTCGCGCATATTGATGGCGGCTTTACCGCGTGGAAAGAAGCCGACGGCCCCATCGACGACCCATAATAATACGACCTTAAAAACTCGGCGCGTTCGCGTCCAACAACCGGGTTGAGTCGCTGGATTGATCCTGTGGATCTACAGGGCTCGTCCGGCGATTCCGTTCAGCTTCGCCGCCATGGCGGGGTCTCGCGCGTCGGGCGCCGTGATGATCGCGGAATCAAGCGCTGTATGGCAGCCGGCGTGACAGGCGGTTTTGCGGTTGCTCAGACCCGGCGTAACATGCCGCACCAGATCTCGCGCCTTGTCGGCGTTTTGCAGGAGAACCTTGATAACGGCGTCAACGGTCACGGCGTCATGATCGTCATGCCAGCAATCAAAGTCAGTAACCATCGCCACTGTCGCGTAACACATCTCCGCTTCGCGGGCGAGTTTTGCTTCCGGCATGTTGGTCATGCCAATGACGTCGCAGCCCCAGGATCGATATAACTCCGATTCCGCGCGGGTGGAAAATTGCGGTCCTTCCATGACCAGATAAGTCCCGCCGCGCACGATATTTAAATCCAGCGTCGCTGCGGATTCCGCCAGCGCATCGCCAAGCCGCGCGCAGACCGGGTCGGCCATGGAAACATGCGCCACCAGCCCTTCGCCAAAGAAAGATTTTTCCCGCGCAAAGGTGCGGTCGATAAATTGGTCGATAATGACAAAGGTTCCCGGCGCCAAATCTTCCCGCAGCGATCCGACCGCCGACAGAGACAGGATCTCAGTGACGCCGCATTGTTTCAGCGCCGCGATGTTGGCGCGGAAATTCAGGCCGCTGGGGGGAATTTTGTGGCCGCGTCCATGGCGCGGTAAAAACGCCATCTTCTGGCCTTCCAGTTCTCCGAGCATGATCTCGTCGGACGGGGCGCCAAACGGCGTGTCGATTTTTTTCCATTCGACATTGGTCAAACCTTCAATGTCGTATATGCCGCTGCCGCCGATCACGCCAATGACCGGCGGGGTTCCAGTTTCCGCCATGCGTCAAACTTCCCGATACAATTTCGCGCTGTTTCTCAGCGTTGCGCGGCGCTGGGACTTTAAAGGAGCCCTTGCATATCCTCTATCATGCTGCATCGAAGTCGAACACCATTTGCGTATGGGCGCCCAGCTTTGGCGCTGGCGCGTCGAAAGCGGGGCGGATGCCGTCCAGCGAGATTGGCAGTCCCGGTAGTCGGAAATCCGCTTTGTCGCTG
>JAESSL010000430.1 GCA_016764135.1 Alphaproteobacteria bacterium | reverse complement strand
GGGACCCCGTCGTGGGCACAGCAGACCGCGATGATGGCACCATTGGCGATCTTGTCCTTGATCCGGTTGTGGGCGGTGATGACCGTCGAGTGGTTCGGGCGACCGATGGCGTGGGCGATCTCGGGGGTGGATCTCGCGGTCAGGTTTTTGGCAAGGTGCACGCACAACTCGCGGGCGAGTACGATACAGCGTCCGCCGATGTACAAGCGGCGAAGGACAAGCTTCTGGAAGCCGAAGCCGAGCGGATTCAGCTGCGGGTTCTGGACGGCGAAATCGCCAAGTTATCCCATGAAGAAGGCGTCATGCGCTCTCGTCTGGCGCAGCAAAAACTGGATCTGGCGGACCGCAGCATTCGCGCCCCGGTTTCTGGCGTCATCGACAAGGTGTTTGTCGATACCGGAGAATACATATCGCCCGGACAACGGCTCGCTTTGACCCATGATCCGCATTCGATCTGGATTGAGGCGAACATCAAGGAAACCGAAATCCGCAAGCTCAAGATCGGGCAAGTCGTGGTCGTTGGCGTGGACGCCTATCCGGACACCAGTTTCACCGGGCGCGTCATTACGATTGGCAATACCACAACTGCGGAGTTCGCCTTGTTGCCCAGTCCGAATCCCAGTGGCAATTTCACCAAAATTACCCAACGGTTGCCCGTGCGGATCGCGATTGAACAGAAAGAAGGGCTACTTCGACCCGGGATGATGGTCGAGGTCAATATTGATATCCGGAACAATTGACCACAAGGTCGCCCCAACCACTCTATTGCTAGCGTGCGAGGCTGACGGTGACGAGCGAAAGCATCGAAACGTTATCCGAGCGTTACGGGAGTTCCTACCGCTGGATCCTCACGACCACCGGTATGATGGCCGCGATGTGCATGATCCTGACATCGACGATGGTGAATGTCGCGGTGCCGTCGATCATGGGCGCGTACGGGGTTGGCCAGGACGAAGCGCAATGGATGGCGACCGCATTTCTGGCGACCATGACGGCCAGTCAATTGCTGGGCGCCTGGGTCATCGCGACGTTTGGCGCGCGCAATGGGTATCTGGGCGCCGTTCTGATTTTCATGTTCGGGACAATTCTGGGCGCTGTTGCGCCCAATATCGACATTCTGATATTCGCCCGCGTCGTGCAGGGATTCGCTGCGGGCGTGGTGCAGCCTATCGCCATGATTACGATTTTTCGGGTTTTCCCGCCGGAAAAGCGCGGGCTGGCGCTCAGCGTGTATGGCATGGGCATTATGGTCGCGCCGATCCTGGGACCGGTTGTCGGCGGCATCGCGATCGACACCTGGAGTTGGCGGCATCTGTTTTTTGTGCCCTTGCCCGTGGCGGCGCTGGCGCTGGTTCTGGGCGCCTTTTTCATGCCGGGGCGCGACCCCGATGCGCGCAAAACACCCTTCGACTGGGTTGGGTACACGTTGGTGGTCGGCGCGATTGTTTCCCTGATGATCTATATCGCCTATGGCCAGCGCGATGGTTGGACCTCGGACGCTTCGCTGATACGCGCGGCGTTGACGCTGACGTTCGCGTCGGGATTTATCATTTCCCAGCTCCGCTCCGCCGCGCCTATTCTCGATTGCTCGCTGTTCAAGAATCCGCAATTCGTGGCGGCGGCGGTGCTGGGGTTTGTTTTCGGCGCGGGAAATTTTGGGTCGACTTATCTCATCCCCGTTTTCGTGCAGAGCGTGCAGAACTTTTCGCCAACGGCGTCCGGGCTGGTTACGGTCCCTGCGGGCGTGGTGCTGATGGTGTTGTTTCCTATCGCCGGGCGGCTGGTCGATACGATAGCGGTGCGTTATCTGGCGATGTTCGGGCTGGCGGTGTTCGCCGTCGGCGCAATGCTATTGCAAAGCACCGACGTCAATACCGCCTATTGGACCTTGGCGTTCTATGTGGTGGTTGGGCGACTGGGGATGAGCATCATGATGCCGACCATCACCATCTCCGCCTTGCGGGCGTTAACGCCCGAGCAGCTCAATCAAGGATCGGGCGCCATCAACTTTGTGCGTCTGATGGGGGGCGCGTGCGGCGTGAACGGGCTGGTCGCCTTTATGGAGCGCCGGACCGAATTTCACAGTTTATCACTGACTGCGACCCAAACGCCGGACAACTCATCCAGTCAGGAGTTACTGAGCCGCGTGGCGGATATGCTGGGTGCGGTTGGCGTTCCCGAGGCGATCGTGCAGCCCGGAGCGTTGCATTTTTTGGGGCGGGTGGTCGAGGCGCAAGCTCAGACGATGGGGTTCAAGGATGGTTTCATGATCCTGACCGTGGTGTTCGTGCTCGCCCTGTTTCCGGCCTGGACCCTTGGCCGCAAGAAAAAAGAAAAATGATGGCGGCGCATGCAATCTGAAAACAGCATTGAGGAAATGTTCGAGCGTTATGGGCCGAACTACCGCTATTACGTAACCTTTGCGGGGATGCTGGGCGTGATGGCGATGGTGCTGTCGGTGACAATCGTTAACGTCGCCGTCCCCAGCGTCATGGGCGCCTATGGTATTGGCCAGGACAAGGCGCAATGGATGGCGACGGCCTTTATCGCCACGATGACCGTCAGCCAGTTGTTGAACACCTGGATGGTGGAGGCCTTTGGGCAGCGGCTCGCCTATATCATTATCATCTGCGTGTTTTTGCTCGGCACCGTGATTTGCGCGGTGAGCCCTAGTTTCGATTTCATCATTGTCGGGCGCATCATGCAGGGGTTTTCCGCCGGGGTCAGCCAGCCGCTGGTCATGGTGACCCTGTTTCAGGTCTTCCCCGCGAACCGCCGCGCCTTTGCGATGGGCTTGTATGGCATGACCATCATGCTGGCGCCCGGATTGGGGCCGGTGGTGGGCGGCATCGCGATTGACGGCTATAGCTGGCGCCATATTTTTTATATCCCCGTGCCTTTGTGTCTGGTGGCCATGGCGCTCGGCGCGATCTTCATGCCCGGCGGGTTTCGCGTTCGGAAGTTGCCGCGTTTTGACTGGACCGGGTTGATTTTGCTGTGCACCGCCCTGGTGTTTCTGCTGACGGCCCTGGCGAATGGCCAGCAATATGGCTGGGTGTCGAACGAGCTGTTGACGCGGCTTGGCATCGGGGTGACGGCGGCGGTCGCGTTTATCTGGTTTCAGTTACATTCGGAGAAGCCGCTTTTCGAGGTGCGCCTTCTTCGGATCCCGGCCTTCGCCGCGGCCTCCAGCGTCGCGTTTGTGTTTGGCTTCGGCAATATGGCGTCGAGCTATGCGATCCCGGTTTTTGTGCAGACCGTACAGGGTTATTCCGCCACGGAGGCT
>JAESSL010000429.1 GCA_016764135.1 Alphaproteobacteria bacterium | reverse complement strand
TAGACATCGGGCAGGCGCACCAGCCCGATAGCGCCGGTGACGATGAAAAAGGTCCCGCTGAGGATTAAGATCCAGCTGACGATATCGAGCAGGACGTCAATCATCGTCCCCGCCTTCCCGTCCGATATACCGGCCACCGGGACGGGACATGTCGCCATACCGGAAAAATTTCAGCACCGCGACGGTGCCGATGAAGTTGATCAGCGCATAAAGCAGGGCGATATCCATGAAATCGGGACGGCCCATCAAAAAGCCCAGCACGGCGATCATCAAAACCGTCATCGTGCCAATGGAATTGACCGCCAACACGCGATCATAGAGCGTCGGCCCCATCATGGCGCGGGCGAGCCCCAGTAGGATCGCAACAACCAGCCCTGCAGTCCCCGCGATAAACATCACGCGCCCCCATCGGACGCGGAGACGTCCAATGCGGTCACTCGGCGATCCATGTCGCCTTGCGCCAAATCGGCGGCGGCGTCCTTGTGCAGGGCGTGCACCGTGAAGACGCCGTCGTGAATATCCATGGTGACTGTACCCGGCGTCAATGTGATGGAGTTGGCGTAGATCACCTGCCCCAATTCATCGCGCTGGCTGGCTTTCAGGCGGAACACGGTCGGCGCGATGGGCAGGCTCGGCGCCAGTATTTGTTTGGTGACGTCGATATTGGCCTTAACGATTTCATATCCCAGCCACAGCCAATATCCCGGCAGCATGAGACTGAGATGAACAGGATGCGATTCGTGATCGACAAGATCCATCCGCACCGCGAAATAAACCGCAATAGCACAGGATAAGACGCCGAGAAAAAAATAAAACGGCGTCATAATTCCAGAAAGGAGGAGCCATACGACAAACAACGTCAGCCCCAACGATAACATGCGCCCCAACGGAAACGTCCCTCTACAACTTAAACCTCACCTGATCCCCAAGGCGTTTTCGCCGGTTGGAGACCGCCACGGCGTTATCGCCGTTTTGTTCTTAACGGTCATATGTCTAATCAAATTTTTTGGACAAGGCAAAATTTATCGCATTTCCCATTCGGTTTCACGCAGCCCTTGTAACGGTCCCGCGCCGACGCCTATTTAGGGATATGAGATCATCACTTATTCTTCTTGGCGCCGCCTTATTTCTATCAGCGTGCTCTCACGCGGCGCCGCAATCCGACGCTCTCCCCTTCTGGACGACGACGCTTTCAGCGAATCACGCCTTGGTCGGGAAAATCTGGAGCCCCCGGAACAAGGCATACGTATCGCCGGATGCAATCGTGAAACACGCCGCTCAGACCGATTTTACGCTGCTCGGCGAGAATCACGACAATCCCGATCATCATCGCCTGCAAGGCTGGGTCATACGAAACGTCGCAAAACAGAACCGCAAACCCGCGATCGTCCTTGAGATGATCGAAGAAACGCGCCAATCCGCGCTCGACGCCTACCAGCGGCGCCCGGACGCAGACGCCGCTGGCCTTGGCGCGGCGGTGAATTGGGACGATTCCGGGTGGCCCGCCTGGGCGGATTACCAACCGATTGCAGACGCCGCATTCGAATCAGGTTTGCCCATCGTGGCGGGCAACCCGATCAAGCCGGGCCGGGGCGCATCCAGCCGCCTAAAAATGATTACCGACGCGCGTCGAAAGGCGCTGGGCGCCGATCAGCCTCTGGCGTCCTGGCGCCAGGAGCGATTGTTGGGAACCATTGACGCCGGGCATTGCGGGCTGGTCCCCAAACAGCATTTAACGCCAATGATCGCTATTCAACGAGTGCGGGATGCGGTTCTGGCGGACAACTTGAACAAAGCCGCAAACCAAACCTCCGGAAGCGGCGCCATATTGATCGCCGGCGCGAATCATGCCCGGAATGATTTCGCCGTTCCCCTCGTACTGGCGCGACTGGCTCCCGATGCGACAGTCTTATCGCTGGCGTTTGTGGAGGTAGACGATTCCCAAACCAACCCCAGCGACTATGCGCAATCCTTCAACGCAAAAACCGTTCCGTTCGATTATATCTGGTTTACGCCACGCGCGAACGACACCGACCATTGCGCTGATTTAAAAGAAAAATTCTCTTCGTATAAAACCAAGCCGCACGCCAAGAAAATAAAGAATAAATAAGCGCGGCAAAGATCGAAACGTCGGTTATTTTACTGAACGAGGCGACCATTTTTTCCAGAGTCGGCCATCGGGGGACCTAATTTCGCTCACTTTGCGCTTCTCGACGTCCTCTTTAAAAAACGCGGCGATCTTCAGGAATTCAATTTCCTCGCCAACGCCCTTCGCCAACGCCTCCCGATAGACGCTATGGCCCCGGACGACTGTGTTCAGGTGTTCCGTGGCGTGATGGCCAAACCGCCCCCAGATTCGAATCAGAAAATCCTCAATCTCAGGCGGCAGCCTGACATCGGGTATTTCAGGCCGGCCCAGCTCAAACGCCCGATAGACATTGGGCTCCACGGGCCCCAGCTCATGCGCCAAAAATATCGTCGGCATCAATTTTCGGCCATGATAGGCGCGCGCATACTCTCCCTGCGCCAACCACAATAAGCGTTGCAGCTTTTGCGCCTGCAGGTAATCGTCCTCGCTCCGCGCATACTCCACGAACCATAGCGCGACGTCGAAACTGGATTCTGTGGCGGCAATCGCCATCTAGAGCCTCACAGGGTCATAAAGTCGATACTGACGCACATATAATAACCGTTCAGACGATGCACGCGAAACATATCGACCCCCTTTCGAGAAAGGTGTTATTGACCATACGCCATTCGGCCACGATATTGACGGCTACGCCGCATACATCAAGAAGCGGCGCCGCGCTTTTTTTAAAACTGCCCTGTTAGTACAGGCCCTGTTGAATAGGGGACCTGTTCGATACGGAAAGGACGACAGTCATGGATTTGAACGGTGAATTTCGTATCGCCGCGCCGAAGCAGGTTGTTTGGGACGCCTTGAACGACCCTGAGATCCTGAAACAATGCATTCCCGGCTGCGAGGAACTGGAAAAGACCTCCGATACGCAAATGACGGCGAAAGCGGTCATCAAGGTCGGCCCGGTAAAAGCCAAATTTGGCGGTTCGGTGACATTGAGCGACATCGACGCGCCTAACAGCTACACGATTTCCGGCGAGGGCAAGGGCGGCGCCGCTGGATTCGCCAAGGGAAGCGCCAGCGTTTCCCTGACGGAAGAGGACGGCGAAACAGTGTTGCGGTACACCGTCGACGCCAATGTCGGCGGTAAGCTCGCCCAGCTCGGCGGACGACTGATCGACGCCACATCGAAGAAATTATCTCGTGAGTTTTTCGAAAAATTTTCCGCCCTTGTGTCGGAAGAACAGCCCGACATTAAAAAAAGCGATAAGGAAGTCGCCGCTGAGGTCGTTGGCGACTTGATGGATTCAACCAAACCCAAGGAAACCTACAATCCAATCGACGCCCTTGAACCTGGACGCGCGATCGACGGCACCAAGTTGTGGAAAGGCTATAGCCCCATGACCTGGATCAGCGGCCTTGCGTTTCTCGCATTTTTACTCGTCGCGCTGGTTAAATTGGCGATGCACTAACAGGCGAATTCACCCTGATTTAATTCATTTATCAAGCTCAGGCTTTTTCGTTTATCAACTTGACGCGAAGCGTGTCCAGCCGCACACTCCATAGGTACTCTGCGGTCCATCGTCAGCGCGGTTTCCACCGCCATGGACCTGCATAAATTAATACGACGATACAGTCGAAACAGGGAGTTTTGGGATGCCAACCACCGTTTCCATGACGGTGAACGGCAAGGCTGTTACAGGGGATGTTGAGCCCCGCACCTTGCTCGTTCAATTCATTCGGGAAAATCTTTTGCTAACCGGAACGCATGTTGGTTGCGACACCAGCCAGTGCGGCGCTTGCGTGGTTCATGTTAATGGAACCTCCGTAAAAAGTTGCACAATGCTCGCGGTGCAGGCCGAGGGCGCGGATGTCAGCACCATCGAAAGTCTGGCGGACGGCGATACGCTGCACCCCATGCAGGAAGCCTTTCGCGACAATCACGGTCTGCAATGCGGCTTCTGCACGCCGGGCATGGTCATGAGCGCGGTCGATCTGGTGAAAGAAAACCCCGACCCCTCCGAACCAGAAATCCGCGAGTGGCTGGAAGGCAATCTCTGCCGCTGCACGGGCTACCACAATATTGTTAAATCAATTAAGGCGGGCGCCGCCACGATGCGAGGCTAAAGGCGCCAAAATTTCGTAACCGGAGACATAGAATCACGATCACTGTGGAATCACGATCACCGGGCGAAAATGGCCAAACGAATATTGGCCGGACATGTACAGGGATAACTTGGGAGACGGCATATGAGCGCGACAGGAATCGGCGCAGCGGTCAAACGAAAAGAGGATTTTCGGTTTCTGACCGGTCAAGGCACGTACACAGACGATATTAACCGTCCAGGGCAGAGCTACGCGTATATTTTACGCAGCACAGAAGCGCACGCGAACATCAAATCCCTCGATACTGCAGCCGCCTTGGCCGCCGACGGCGTCGTCACAGTGTTCACCGGCGAAGATCTTGCGGCGGACGAGGTGGGCGGCGTTCCATGCGGATGGGGCGTTAACAACAAAGACGGCTCCCCAATGGCCGAACCCGCGCATCCGGTGCTGGCGATAGGCAAGGTTCGCTATGTCGGCGATCTGGTCGCAATCGTGATCGCTGAATCCTATACTCAGGCGAAAGACGCGGCGGAGCTGATCGTCGTTGAGTATGAAACCCTGCCCGCCCAGATCAATATGGAAGACGCGCTCGCCTCCAGCGACCTCGTGCATGACGATGCGCCGGGCAACCTTTGTTATGACTGGAGTCTGGGCGATCTGGACGCCGTCAACGAAGGCTTCAAAAACGCCGCGCGGGTATCGCAGATCGACATCGTGAATAACCGTCTGATCGCCAACCCCATGGAGCCGCGGGCCGCCATCGGCGATTACAACGCTGCAACCGGTGAGTACACGCTCTTCACCACGACGCAAAACCCGCATGTCATACGGTTGCTCATGGGCGCCTTCGTCCTCAACATTCCCGAACATAAACTGCGCATCGTTGCACCGGATGTTGGTGGTGGATTTGGCACGAAAATATTTCATTACGCGGAAGAAGCCGTCCTCACCTGGGCGGCCGGTAAAATTCGACGCGCCATCAAATGGACGGCGGAACGCGGCGATTCCTTCATCAGCGACGCCCATGGTCGAGATCACATCACCCACGCAGAACTGGCCATGGACGCGGACGGAAAATTCCTGGCGCTGAAAGTGTCCACCAAGGCGAATTTGGGCGCTTATCTGTCGACCTTCGCCGCCGCCGTGCCGACCTATCTGTACGGCACCCTTCTGGCGGGCGTTTACGCGACGCCAGCGGTCTACGTTGAGGTTAAAGCCGTCTTCACCAATACCGTCCCCGTGGACGCCTATCGCGGCGCCGGGCGCCCGGAAGCAAGTTACCTTCTGGAGCGGCTGGTTGACCGCGCCGCGCGCGAAACAGGGATTGATCAGGCGGAACTCCGCCGGAAGAACTTCATCGCCAGCGATGCCTTTCCCTATCAGACGCCCGTGGCGCTGGCCTATGATTCAGGGGATTACTTCGCCACCCTCGACG
>JAESSL010000428.1 GCA_016764135.1 Alphaproteobacteria bacterium | reverse complement strand
CCGAAGGCGCGATCTGGGTCGCTGACCCGCGCAACAAGCAAACCTTTCGCGTGACCGAGGGCGGCGCCGTCACCCACCGCATTTCCACGGGCGACCGAGGCTCCTACGCCTGCATGTTGGGGGGCGAGGACCGGCGCACCTTGTTCATCTGCACCTGCGCCGGGTCTGGCGCGGAAATGGCCGACCCGCGTACGGGACAGATCGAGTACACCCGTGTGGACGTTCCCGGCGCAGGATTGCCGTAGACGCCCCCAAAAACCATTTCTGCAAAGCGCTTTAAGGGTCCGCTAAAGCAGGCTCGTTAAAAGGGCGTCCTGTCTTTCCTCAGGCCAGAACGCCCTGAACGGCTCCCCTGTTCCGAAATTCCTATTTCGGCAACGGAAATTCGTCGAGATAGGATTGATAACTGTCCTCGACATCCATCTCCATGCTGCCCAGAAAACGAACGACCGCGTTGTAGAACGAAAACGTCACGGTCAAATCCACCAGATGCTCTTTTGACAAAAGCCCTTTCAGCGCCGCGAAGGTGTCCGCCGCGACCGCACCGTCGAGCGTCGCTTCGCGCGCCGCGCGCAGCACCAGTCGGTCGAGTTCCGGCAAATCGGTCGTCTCGCCAGCGCTTTCGGCGATCAGCGCGCGCACATCATCATCGGTGACGCCAAAGTCGCGACCGATTTTTACATGGTGACTCCATTCATACGGGCTTTTCGCCAGCCACCCGACCTGTAAAATCGCCAGTTCCCGCAGCCGCGCATCCATGGTGGTGCCATAGCGAATATATTGGCCCATGCCGCCAAACGCCCGCGCCGCGCCGGGGCTGTGCACCATCAGGCGATGCAGATTAATGCCGCGTGTGAGTAGATCCTGATCTTCTTCCTTGAGGTCTTCTTTATCGAGATAGGGGAGTCGCGCCATGAGAATTTCCTTATGCTTGAAGGGATGGGAATTAATGAGAATCCAAATTTATTGAAAATGTCGCTCGATTTCATCAGCGACCAGATCGGGTTTGTTCAACGGCGCCATGTGCTCGGCGTCCTTAAGCAAAATTGTTGCGCAATCGGGCATCGCATCCGCCACGATTTCAACCATGCGCCCGTCAAAAACCGTCGCGTGCTCGCTACGCATCGCCACGCTCGGGATCGCCAGCCCGCGGAGTTCCGCTATCGTCGTGCGGTTGTTGTCGTTGGAATGCAGATTGGCGACCTGCCCTTGCGTCCGGGCGATAAACCGCGCGCGCGTTTTTTCCGGATACGCCGCCCAGCTGCCCGGACCATTTCGGAAGTCCAGAAAGATGCGCCATGCGGTTTCCGGTCCGCCTTCCGCCAGATTTTTCAGGAAGCCTTTCGACATGTCCCACAAGGGCGCCAGCGTCTCTGTCTCGCCCAATTCCTCCAACACACAAGCCACCATAGGTTCAATCAGCACCAGCGAGCGCACCGCGTCCGGTTCATTCAATGCAAAGCGTATCGCCGTCGCACCGCCATAAGAATGACCCACCAGCCAGATCGGCGCCGTGGCGCCCACATCGTCCAGAATAGCGCGCAACAACGCCGCCTGATCGTCATGGCGCATGGCTTCCGGGTCCGGCCAGGCATCCGTGCCCCCATGGCCCAGCAGGTCCGGCGTCAGGACGCGAAACCGATCTATGAAGCGCGGCGCCACCCCGCGCCATTGCCCGCCCGTGCTTCCCGCCGCGTGCAGCAACACGAGCACATCGTCGGGCGCGGACGGGTCACCGGCGCCGGAATCGCCGTAGTTGATCGTCGCGCCGTTGAGCTGGAGCGTGGGCATGGATGACCTCTGATGCAGGTTGAACGCCCTGTCGAGCGTGGCGTGGAACGATGACGCGAAGCCTAATCGCGCGGCGCCGCGCAGTCCAGCCATCCCGGCGCCCACTGGGGAACCTGTTAAAATTATAGGCTTGCAGCTTTTCGCGGGGCGGATCATCGTTCTCGCCTAAAGCGCATCACGCTAATTATTCGGAAAGGATTTCCGCCATGCCTTTTCAACTTACCGCCGCGCAGCACGAGGCCTATGACCGCGACGGTTATGTCATCCTGCGCAATCTGTTTGACGCCGAGGAAGTTGACCTGCTGAACCGCGCGATGGAGGAAGACCCGGCCATTGACGACAACGCGCTGATCCGCCCGGATCAGGAAGGCTTCGGCACCCGCATCACCCTGTGGAACCGCGCGGGCGACAGCGTGTACGGTCTGGCGGCGCGATGCGCCCGGATGGTGGATACCGCTGCAACGCTGATTGGCGAGGACGTCTATCATTTTCAATCCAAACTGACCGCCAAGAACCCCCGCGAGGGCGGCGCCTGGGAATGGCATCAGGATTATGGCTACTGGTATTACAACGGCTGCCTGCGACCGGATATGTTGAGCTGCATGATCGCGCTGGACCGCGCCGACCGCCACAACGGGTGCCTGCAACTGGTCAAGGGTTCCCACAAACTGGGGCGGATCGACCATGTGCCCCTGACCGACAAGCAGAATGAGGCCGACCCCGAACGCATGAAACATATTCTGGAGTCCCACGCGCTTGTCTACGCCGAGCTCGATCCCGGAGACGTGCTGGTGTTCCACAGCAATATGCTGCATCGCTCCGACAAAAACCTGTCCGACCGGCGGCGCTGGACGTTGATTATTTGCTACAACGCCACCACCAACGACGCCTATGAATCAGGCGACGACCGGTCGTTTTCGCCTTTGGTGCGTGTTGAAGACAGCGCCATCAAAGCCGCCGGGTTAAAATTTTCCACCGGCGATCAGGAGCATTTCGCCAAACGGGCCTATGTGCCGGATGTCGGAGTCGCCTCATGATACTGGTCCAGATTTCCGACACCCATATCGACGCGCCCGGCGCGCTGGTCTATGGAAAATTCGACACCAGCGCCGCCCTGGCGAACGTCGTAAAAGTCATCCAGGCCATGAAAATTGCGCCGGATCTGATTTTGCATACCGGCGATATCGCGTCTCATGGCAGCGTCGAACGCTATACGATTTTCAAGACGATCATGGCGCCGCTTTCGGCGCCGGTCGCGCTGAT
>JAESSL010000427.1 GCA_016764135.1 Alphaproteobacteria bacterium | reverse complement strand
CACCTGTCCATCCCGCGTAACGAAACTATCATAGGCGAAATAAATCACGCCCGTCGCGCCATGGACGACGCCCCCATACACCATTGCGCGCAATTCAGTCTCGTTTGGCATACGCCAATCCGCCAACGGGCTCGCGAACGCCTGAACCGCCAACCAGACCGGTTTACGCGCCGCCACCGCCGCGACGGCGGTCGTCACCGTCTCGCCGATCCCTCGACGTCCATTAAGCGAGTCGGTGTCATCCCCTGTCAGAGGATAATTCCAATGCGCGGACACATCGCCTGCATTCGCCCAACGCAGCCATCGCTCGCGCCAGGGCGGGTCAATATAGGGGGTATCCAACGTAAATACCGCACGACCCGGATCCAGCCGCCCGATCAGGCCGCGCCGATCTATAAACGCCGTAAAACGATCCTCCCAATCCGGATCCCAGGATCGCAATGTGGGTTCTTCGTCGAGATACCAGGCCAAAAGCGCCGAACTACTCCGCCATTTTTCCACATCGCGCTCGGTTGGATTATGGTGAATTAGCTGAAGCCCCGTACGAGACGCCGCCGCAATCAAGGGCGCAAGCGGTTGTCCTTCCCAGCCATGGACCGTATTGAACCCCGCTTTTTTCAAATCCTCAAAACGATAGCGGCGGCCGTGATGCGCGCCTTCCAGCCCGTGATAGATGACGATCGGAAAAAAGGACCGATCGGAATCATAGGCAAGGAGCACCCTCCCCTGACGATCCGTATGCGGCGCGCCGTTCTGGTACTGGGTCTGAACAGCGTCGATAACAGGGTCTGAATACCACGTCGCCGGGTTAAGCCCGATCAACGCCGCCGCCAAAAATACGATCCACAGTACCGACATGAAACAGGGATAGGAAACCCCGAGGTTTTGGTCAAGGCGCAGACTTTCTTCCCGTTTATCAAAAGATTAGTGCTGCGTCCGCCTCCCGCTATGCGATACACTCGGACTTGTACTCATTTTCACTAATGCGGAATGCAAGCGGCCAATGTCAAAAGAAGCGCCCAAAGAAAACGCCCGCCCCGTCGCGTCGCGATTCCGCCGGATCTTCGCGGCCTTGGTCATCTTATCGATATCCTGTTCGATCAGCGTTTATCTCGTTCGGTCTGTCGGCTCGATCAAATCCATTGAGTACTGGACCCGGGATATTCGCGATATCCTGTTGAGCCCGTGGGAGAAGGTCCGGGACGACATTGTTATTTTCGGCATCACCGAGGAGACGCTGAACGCCCTCCCGTATCGCTCCCCTGTCGATCGCGGTTTTTTGGCGGATTTGTTGAACCACATCGCCAAACAGAACCCACGCGCGGTCGCCCTTGATATTTTGTTTGATCGACCGACCGAGCCAGAAAAAGACGCTGCATTTTTGAAGGCGTTACAGGACTTCCCGGCGCCGGTCTTTGTTTCATACGGCGATGTCAGCGATTCGATCACGCAAACCCAATTCGATTATATGGGACGCTACCTGAAAGACGTCGGAAAAGGCTACGCCAACCTTTTGTTCGACACCAATGACGCGACGGTTCGCTGGATCAACACCAGGCACGAAGCGGGCGAAAGCGAGCATATGGGATTATCGGCCGAAGTCGCCAGCGTGCTGGGCGCGACGATCCCTGAATCGAGCATTCCACTCGATTATCTAGTCGGGCCGGACTTGGAAACCTCCGCTTTCAAAATCATTCCGGCGCATATCGCCCCCATGATGCCCAAACAATTCCTCAATCTGGAAAACAAAATCGTGATGATCGGCGGGGTGCTGCGGGAAACGGACCGGTACCGGACGCCCTTCGCCTCGGCGCTGCAATTCTCCGGTCAATCGTTCAAAAAGGAAGCTAAAGGTAAAACGGTTCAGACCGAAGGCGCAGCGGGCGTCATTCCCGGATTATTAATTCATGCCCACGCGCTGGCGCAACTTCTGGACGGGCGCCGGATGGTCATTCTGCCTCTCCCCTGGGAAATCGCCATCACCGCCCTTATCGCGCTTGCCGGGTTGTTGTCAGCGCGACTAACAATTTCACTCTGGATTATCCTGAGCATCGCGACAGCCGCCTTTTTACTTTATCTGGGCGTCGTGGCCGGATTTTTTATCTACGGGAACATAATGGCCCCGGTGATCGCGCCAAGTCTTGGTTTTTTTGCCTCGTTTGGCTTAACCAGCATCTATCAGCGGCGAATGTTTCAGGAAGAACGCGCGTTCATTCGCGGCGCCTTGTCGCGCTATGTCGCCGAGGACGTCGTCAAACAACTTGAAGACGAGCCCTGGCGCCTGAAACTTGGCGGCGAGCGTCGCAATCTGACCTTTCTTTTCACCGATATTGCGGACTTCACCAGTCTTTCAGAGCGAACGGAACCGGAAGTCCTGGTTCCCGCGCTCAACGACTATTTAAACCGCGCCAGCCAGATTGTTCTGGATCATGAGGGCGTCATCGACAAATTCATCGGCGACGCCATCGTCGTGGTTTTCGGCGCTTTCAACGAAGACGCCGATCACCCTCAACAAGCCGTCGACTGCGCGATGGCGCTGGACGTCTTCGCCCATGGCTTCGTCAAGGAACAAGCCGCCAAAGGCATGGATTTTGGGCGCACCCGTATCGGCGTCAACACCGGAACGGCAATAATTGGCAATTTTGGCGGCGATTTACGGTTCGACTTCACGTCCATCGGCGACGCGGTCAACACCGCTGCGCGGCTGGAAGGGGCCAACAAATATTTTGGCACGTGCCTCTGTGTCTCCGGCAGTGCGGCCGACGCCTGTTCCGATACAACGTTTCGTCCCATCGGTGAAGCCGTCCTGAAAGGAAAAGAGGACGGGATCGCCGTGTTTGAGCCGGTGACGCCGGAAAATCCCAATGGGTACCTAATTTCCGATTACGCTGACGCTTTCGTCAAGATGAAGAATAGGGAACCTGACGCTCTCCAAAGCTTTCAGGAATTACTAAAAAAAGCACCAAACGACCCTCTCGCAGCGTTTCATCTGGACCGCCTCAAATCAGGAATGACGGGATCCAGAATCGTCTTCGACGAAAAATAACACGGTACCGCTCTACTTTTACGGGACCAATTGAAAGCCCTGAAAAAACACCAACATTTCCCCTGAGACCATAATTATGCGATACTCCATACCGGGGTTGATTACGGGCGAATGAAAAGGAACCGAGAATGCTCCAGTTTCCATCTAAAATTTCGATATTGGCGGGTGTTGTAGCGGCGGTCTTCATTGGCGCTGGCGCCAGCGCTCAATTCGCGCCCGTCACCAATTTTCTGCCGCGCGCGACTGGCGGCATCATAAATGACAATTTACGCGCCGGTATCCGCGATGCGCTGCTGCCAGCGTTGAACATTCGATCCAGCGCTGGCTCCGTCGGCGCCTTGGCGGTTTCCCCGTCCGGTATTTTTCTGGTGACAGCGCCCGCAGACGGCTCTGTTCGGATCTGGGATCTAAAGCATGGACTAGAGAGCCGACGGCTGACCGGATTGTCATCCGCCGCGACCGCAGTCGCCATCAACGCCGATGACACGCTCATTGCGGCTGGCGACGAAGACGGCGTCAAAGTCTGGAATATTCATAACGGTAAACTCCTGCACAGCTTGTCGGGCCACGATGGCCCCGTCACCGCGCTCGCTTTTGGCAAAGAGCCGAATATGCTGCTGACGGGCGGTCAGGACGACGAAATTGCCCAATGGGATCTCGCCACCGGCGACGAAGTTCAGCGGTTCAGAGACCATGAAGGTGATATTAGAGATATTGCCTTGAGCGAAAGCGGCGACACCATGGTCAGCGGCGATGAAACCGGCGCCTTGTTGGTCTGGGATCTGGAAACCGGCGCCGTTGGCGAACCCTTTGGCCCGGTGCAGGATGATGAAGCCTTGTCCGCTGTGGCGATGAGCCCGGACGGCCGATTTATCGCCACGGGCGACGAAGACGGCGAAATTAAACTCTGGGAGGTTGACGGTAGTGAAATAGGCCGGTTTGGCTCCATCGATGGCCCCGTCGAACAGCTGAGTTTCAATAGTGACGGCTCTCAACTTGTTTCTGTGGGCTCTGAAAATTTCGTGACGCTCTGGGATGTCGATGATCGCGACGAAATTCGAACATTCGAGGGTCATCGGGATCAATTGCTTGGCGTTAGTTTCGAATCGCGCCACGGCATGGTGTTGTCCGCGAGCAAGGACGGCATTGTGCGCCTCTGGAACCCGGAGGACGGCGCCACCCTGGCGCGCCTGATTTCGACAACGGCCGGTTGGGCCGT
>JAESSL010000426.1 GCA_016764135.1 Alphaproteobacteria bacterium | reverse complement strand
CGAGCACGCCCGCGTCGAACTGGATCAGGCGCAACGCGCGGGGCAATTGGAGCGCGCTGGAGAATTGGCGTATGGCGTCATTCCCGATCTACAGCAGAAACTGGAATCGGCCTCATCGAGTGATGAGAATCGGATGTTGAACGAGGAGGTAACCGAAGATGACGTCGCCGCTGTCGTTTCGCGATGGACGGGTATTCCGGTGGATAAGATGCTGGAAGGCGAACGTGAAAAACTGCTCCAAATGGAAGACCAGTTAAAAACGCGCGTGGTTGGCCAGGAAGAAGCGATAGAGGCGATTTCAAATGCGGTGCGGCGCGCGCGCGCGGGGTTGCAGGAAGCTGGGCGGCCAATTGGGTCCTTCCTGTTTCTGGGGCCAACCGGCGTGGGCAAAACCGAGCTGACCAAGGCCCTTGCGTCGTTCCTGTTCGACGATGAACAGGCGATGGTGCGGATCGATATGTCGGAATATATGGAGAAGCACGCCGTTGCGCGTTTGATTGGCGCGCCGCCGGGCTATGTCGGCTATGAAGAAGGCGGCGCCCTAACGGAAGCCGTGCGCCGGCGGCCGTATCAGATCATTTTGTTCGACGAAATCGAAAAGGCGCATCCGGATGTTTTCAATGTCCTGCTGCAGGTCCTGGATGATGGTCGTTTGACGGATGGCCAGGGACGGACGGTCGATTTTTCCAATACCGTGATTATCATGACGTCCAATCTGGGCGGCGAAATTCTCGCCAACCAACCTGAAGGCGAGGATTCCTCCGATGCGCGGGGACCGGTGATGGAAATCGTTCGGGCGGCGTTCCGACCGGAATTCCTGAATCGGATTGACGAAGTCCTCCTGTTTCACCGCTTGAAGCGAGCGCATATGAACCAGATTGTGGAAATTCAGCTGGGTCGCCTGCAAAAACTGCTCGATGACCGAAAAATCATTCTGGAACTCGATGGCGCGGCGAAAGCCTGGCTGGGCGACGCCGGATACGACCCTGTTTACGGGGCGCGTCCATTGAAGCGTGTCATTCAACGGGCGCTCCAAAATCCCATCGCGGGCTTCATTCTCGAAGGGCGCATCGCGGATGGGGATACCGTGCCGGTTTCGGCGGGGGATGACGGCTTGATCGTCAATGGCGAAGTCATTGCCGCTGCAGCTGCTTAGTCACTTAAATTTCTACAAATCAGGACCGGATGGGCCGACTTGCGTTTTTGCAGGTCGGCCTTACTGTCTTTTGAGACGCAGAAAGTCCCAACAGTCTGTATTGATTTCAGGAGAGAGTATCCATGCATATCGGCGCGCCCTCAGATTCAGGAAATATCGAAGTGATCAACGCTTCTGATCCGGCGAATATCCGCTTGGCGATACGCCCAGATTGCAATTCTGATTATTTCCAGTGGTTTCATTTTCGTTTGGTCGGTGGCCGCGACGTTGACTGTGCGCTTGTGATCGAAAATGCGGGCGCCGCGAGTTATACGAAGGGCTGGGATGGGTATCGCGCGGTGGCTTCCTATGATCGCCGGTCCTGGTTTCGCGTACCGACAGAATATGATGGCTCGGCATTGACCATTCGCCACCGGCCGGAACAGAACTCGGTCTATTACGCCTATTTTGCGCCGTATCCGCTGGAACAATGTCGGGACTTCCTGGCGCAACGGCAAATGTCGGACCGGGCGCAGGTGTCTTGCGTCGGCCGTACGCTGGATGGCGAGGATCTGGATTTACTGATTATCGGCGACGAGGACCCTGAGAAGCGTAAATGCTGGGTTATTGGTCGGCAGCATCCAGGTGAAACGCAGGCGTCATACTGGATGGAAGGCTTCATCGATCGTTTGCTGGATACAGCCGACCCCGTCGCCAATGCGGTCCTGGACCGCGCGACGCTGTATGTCGTGCCGAACATGAACCCGGATGGCAGTCGGCGCGGCAATCTGCGCGTGAACGCGTCAGGCGCGAATCTGAACCGCGAATGGGCCGCCCCGAGTATGGAAAAAAGCCCAGAAGTGTTTCTGGTCCGCGAACGAATGGAGCAGACGGGCGTCGATTTTTGTCTCGACGTTCATGGCGACGAAGCCTTGCCCTATGTGTTTATCGCCGGATCGGACGGCATACCGTCTTTGACCGCGAAGCAGACAGCGTTGCGCGAAGCTTTTGATACGGCGTTGATCCGCGCAAATCCGGATTACCAAGTCGAACGCGGGTATCCCAAAGCGCCGGCGGGACGGGGAAACCTGACAATGTGCACCGCGCATGTTGCGGAGACCTTTGGTTGTCTGGCGATGACCCTGGAAATGCCCTTCAAGGACAATGCAAACGCGCCGGATGAACTTTATGGCTGGTCGCCAGACCGCTGCCGCCGCCAGGGCGAAGGGGGACTCGACGCCCTGTATGCGGTTGTGGACGACTTGCGTTAATTGCTGGGTGGGGTGGGGTTCGTCGCGATTTGCGTGCCGGTTGGCGCGGCGGCGTATTGTTTTTCCAACCGTGCTCGAACGGTCTGGAATCGGGCCAGCTCTGCGCCGCGGAGTTTCCGTCCACTGGGCAGATTCAAACGCCGTGGATTGACCTGTCGCCCGTTTTTAAGGATTTCATAATGCAGGTGCGGGCCGGTTGAGCGTCCTGTCGTGCCGACATATCCAATAACCTGGCCTTGCTTGACCCGACGGCCTTTACGGATGCCTCGCGCAAGTCCCTTCATATGAGCGTAAGCCGTTTTGTAGGCCCCATTGTGGCGGATCCGGATGTACTTGCCATAAGAGCCATTACGCCCGGCGAATTCCACGACGCCTCGCCCGGCGGCATAGATGGGCGTGCCGCGCGGGGCTGAAAAATCGACGCCCCGGTGCATCTTTGTATACCCCAGGATAGGGTGCTTGCGGCGGCCATAACCAGAACTGATCCGGGCGCCGTCAATCGGTGTAAGCGTTAGCGCTTTCCGGACGCTCTCGCCCTTTGCAGTATAATAGTCCGTGTCGCCGTCCTTTGATTGATGTCGGAACAGGCGGATATTTTTACCACTGAGCGTCATTTCCGCGATGAGGATTGAGCCAAAGCCGACAGTGTCGCCGCTCTCATCTGAGAGTCGTTCATACAGGACGGCAAAGGCGTCACCGGACTGAACGTCCCGTTGAAAGTCGACGTCAAAGCTGAAAATATGCGTGAGTTCCGCAAGAATTTTCGCGGGCGCCCGAGCGCGTTGCCCCGCGAGATAAAGGCTTGAGTGGATGATGCTGCCGCGCCGGGTATTGTGAACGACAAGCGTTCGTTTGCGCACTGTTGCGTTAAACTCGCCTGACTCTTTCCGGCTCACAACAATGGTGTTCCGGATGTCCGCATTCATTGATAAACGGGTTAACGTGTACTGCCCGGCCTTGCCAATGCGTTGATCGGGAACCAGCGTCAGTTCCAGCGTCTGGCCTATCTTTAAATCTCGTGGTTTGAATTTCGTAGCGAGTGCGGTTGTGGCTTTATAGGCGTTATTTGGGGCTACACCCGCTCGCGTCAGTATTTTACTCAAGGTGTCGTTTTTGCGAACCCGCACAGCACGTTTAATTGGATCGGATAGCGCCTTCGCGTCTGGCGTGTTTTTAAGATCGCCGGAAACCATCCCTGTATTGGCGCTAGAAATTACGCCGGGGTTTGTTAATGAGCGAGACGCGGCGATTTCAGCGTCGGCGTCGGCATTGGGCAGGACGTCGCCGCTCTCCGACCACGCAATTGCGTTATACCCGGTAATCCCGAGAGTTATCAGCGTAACGCCTAAAACGCCGCCGAGCATTAGTCTTTGAACTAGTTTCACAGTAACCCAGTCAGCATAATCGGTATTAAGACGCCGTAATGCACAATGAATATCAAATTTATGTGCCTCTAAAATACTCGAAAATTTCAAAACATGTCAATGTTTACAACATATTAAATATTTCAACGGTAGTATTTTCGGGTTCGAATGGCGCCGCGTGTCCGGATCTTGGTTATTACTTTTTGTAACAGCTCTAAAGCGGTGTTGCTGATGATGTGCAAAAAATGAAAAAACTAATTTAATTTCGATTAAGCGTTTGACAGTGTTTGGAGCCAGACGTATAAGCTCACTCCGCACCAAGGAACGGCCCTACAGTGTTGAGGGCGCTAACGTTTTGAAGGTACGGAAGATTAGTTAGATAAAGAGTTTGACACACTATGGAGGTGGTCGTATAAGCCTCCTCCGCACCAAGGGACGGCCCGAAGCAATGAGGGCGCAAACGTTTCGAAGGTGTTGCGGACCGGTTAAACGGGACGCAGGTTGTATAAAATTGTAAATATGATGGAAGGGATGCGCGGGCGGCGTGTTGGCGGAATTTTCGTTAACTTGCTCGCAAGCGCATTCGGTAAAAGAAGACATGTTCTTTGTGTTTTTGGCTGGGTCCTTTG
>JAESSL010000425.1 GCA_016764135.1 Alphaproteobacteria bacterium | reverse complement strand
GCACAGTTTCGCCTTCGGTCGGATGGGTGTGTTTTTCAAACATCCCCACCGCCTTAAGGTGCTCGTCCTCCATCAAGTCGTCCATGTCGATGATGGGCATGCAGGGAATCTGGCATTCCTCACAAAGCGCCACCCATTCCGCCGTAGTTTTGGTCGGCGTCACTTCGCCCACAAACCCGTACAGGTCGTTAATCGTGTGGACGCGCGCGTGGTAGCTGCAGAATCGCGGATCGTCCATCAATTCCGGTCGTCCCACGGCGGTGAAGAAATTAAGCCAGTGCTTGTCGCTATACGGCAAAATACAAACATGGCCGTCCTTGGTCGGAAACGGACGCCGCGCCGGGGTCACGACCCGTTGATAGCCAATATCGCCGATCGGCGGTTCGAAGGCGTGGCCATTGATGTGCTCGACCATATTGAAGGCCACCATGGTCTCCAGCATCGGCACTTCGACGAACTGGCCCTCGCCCGTACGTTCCTTGTGCAACAGCGCAAAAGCGATCGCCTGGCTCAGGGTCAGACCAACAACCTTGTCGGCGATGGTCGAGGGCACATAGCGCGCCGCGCCGTCCTGACGCCGAAACATGCTGGCGAGACCGGAGGCCGCCTGAATGGCGTCGTCATAGGCCGGTTTATCGGCGTAGGGGCCATCCTGACCAAACCCGTAGGCGCCGACATAGACGATATCGGACTTAATGGCGGACACAGCCTCATAATCAAACCCGAGACCGGCCATCGCTTTTGGCCGCATATTGTGAACAAAGACGTCGGCGGTGGGAATCAAGCGGCGTAACACTTCCTTCGCCGATTCTTTTTTCAGATCCAGCGCGAGCGAACGCTTATTGCGGTTGGCGTTAATAAAAATACCCGCCATGTTGACGTTCCGCACCGTACCCATATTGCGGGCGATATCGCCGGTGGGCGGCGCTTCCACCTTGATGACATCAGCGCCCATATCGCCCAGAGACTGGGTTCCATAGGGGCCAAGCAACACGGTGGTGATGTCGATAACGCGAATTCCGTCCAAGGGTCCAGGCAAGCTCTTACTCCACAATAATCAGGGATGCCGCAGCTTCGTTGCGACGGCGGAAAATTCGAGGCGTAGTTTTATAGAATGGTCCTGAATTTTCAACCACTGGCCTGAACATGCTATTGTGAGAACGACTCTGCATACACATGGACCCGGTCCGGGATTCCGGACTATAATACGGCAACACCTCATTTCCGCAGTTAAACAGCCCGGCGTACGGGCGAGCGGACTCCACACAAAATAAATTCACAACGGCGGCGGCGCTATGCCGACACGCCGACAGAAAGGGTCAGGTCAAGTATGGACGGAAACACTATGGACAATAAGTGGATCGGCAAACGAACGATCCGCCCGGACGGCGCCGACAAGGTGACCGGTCGCGCAACCTTCGGCGCCGATTTCACATTACCCGGCATGATCTGGGGCAAGGTGCTACGCAGTCCGCACGCCCACGCGAAGATCATTTCGATCAATCTGGACAAGGCCGCCGCTCTGCCCGGCGTCAAGGCGGTGCTGGATTCCCGGGACATGGTTGAGTTTCCGATGGACACCCCCGCCATGGTTGGCCCTGCCGACCTGCGCTCTGTCAGCCGAAACATTATGGCCCGCGACAAGGTGCTATATGCTGGCCACGCCGTTGCAGCGGTTGCAGCGACAACGCAAAAAATTGCGCAAGACGCGCTGGCGCTGATCGAAGTCGAGTACGAAGTTCTGCCCCATGTCATCGATGTGGACGAAGCGATGAAGCCCGATGCGCCAATCCTGCACGACCACATTCGCACCGCGGGCGTTGAGCCCAAACCGGAGGTGGCGTCCAACGTCGCCAGCCGACTGGAGTTCAAACTCGGCGACCTGGAAGCTGGTTTCGCCGCCGCTGACGTCATCGTCGAGCGCAGCTATAAAACCAAACCAGTGCATCAGGGTTATATCGAGCCGCACGCCTGTCTGGTCAGCGTCACCAAAGATAATCAAGCGACAGTCTGGAGCAGCAGTCAGGGCCACTTCATGGTCCGGCACGCCACCGCAAAGATGACCGGACTGACCGTTGCGGATGTCCGCGCTATTCCAGCGGAAATCGGCGGCGGCTTCGGTGGTAAGACAATCGTTTATCTGGAGCCTCTCGCGCTTGTTCTGGCGCGTAAATCCGGATTACCGGTAAAAATGGTGATGACCCGCGAAGAAGTGTTCCACGCGACGGGGCCGACATCCGGTTCCTCCAACACCGTCAAGATCGGCGCGACAAAAGACGGCAAGATCACGGCCGCGACCGCGACCTTCCGGTTTCAGGCCGGCGCGTTCCCAGGTTCGCCCGCCCGTCCGGCGGCGTCCTGCGCCTTTGCGCCCTATGACATCGAGAACGTCCAGTCGATCGGCTATGACGTTGTGATGAACCGGCCCAAGAGTAACGCCTATCGCGCACCGGGTTCCCCCATCGCCGCATTCTCGGTGGAAAGCACCATTGACGAGCTGGCCCGTGAGTTGGGCATCGACCCGCTGGAGTTCCGGTTGGCGAACGCCGCCAAGGAGGGCACCCGCGCCGCCTATGGTCCGACGTTCCGCAAGATCGGCTTGGTCGAAACGCTGGAGGCCGCCAAAGCCCACCCGCATTACAGCGCGCCGCTTGGCCCCAATCAGGGTCGGGGCGTCGCCAGTGGGTTCTGGTTCAATGTCGGTGGGGAATCGAGCGCCCAGATCCACGTCAACGAAGATGGCACCGTGACCGTTATCACGGGTCACCCGGACATCGGCGGCAGCCGTGCGTCCATGGTGAACATCACCGCCGAATTGCTGGGTATCGATTACAAACTGGTGCGGGCGCAGATTGGCGACACAAACGCCATCGGCTTCAGCGCCGTAACAGGGGGTAGCCGCGTCACCTTCGCCGCGGGTATGGCGGTGACGCAAGTGGCCGAAAAAATCATCCTCGATCTACGGAGCCGCGCCGCCAGGATCTGGGATATCGATATCGACGCTGTCGTCTGGGACAATGGCGAAGCCAGCCCCGCCGGATCGAACGCCGGTGACTTTGAACCCCTGACATTGGCCGATCTGGCCGCCAAGGCGGCGGAGACTGGCGGCCCCATCACCGGTCAAATTTCAATCAACGCCCAAGGCGCCGCACCCGCCTTCGCCACGCATATCTGCGATGTCGAAGTGGACCCGGAGACCGGACGCGTTGATATCCTGCGCTACACGGCGATACAGGACGTTGGCCGCGCCATCCACCCCAGCTATGTGGAAGGCCAGATCCAGGGCGGCGTCGCGCAAGGCGTCGGCTGGGCGTTGAACGAGGAATACATCTATGGCGAAGACGGGAAACTGCAAAACCCCGGCTTCCTGGATTACCGCATGCCCGTCGCGTCTGATCTGCCGATGATCGAAGCGGTATATCTGGAAATTCCAAACGACGCGCATCCGCAAGGCGTGCGCGGCGCGGGCGAAGTTCCCATTGCGCCGCCGATGGCCGCTATCGCCAACGCAATCGAAAGCGCGGTTGGCTTACGGCTCAGCGATTTGCCGATGTCGCCGCCAAAAGTATTGGCCGGGTTGGACGCCAAGTCCTGATTACACGACTTTCCAAAACATCCGTTACATTCAAAAACGGCGGTCCTTCGGGGCCGCCGTTTTTTTATCCAAATTCAGGCGGCGCTCTTGAAACAAAACTAATGTTGATTAAATTCCTAATGCGACGCCGCGAGGAATACCGAGGCACTTTCCGGAATGATAACGAATGATAAGCCATGCTAACAAAATTCGGCTTTTTTCAGTGCAATGACCGACATTGGAGCGGTGGCGCAAAACCCTGAAATCAGTTTATTCAACCCCTGCATCAATTCGCAATGTTGACATTCATCCGCGTCTTGATTGTCCTGAACGCTATTTCACCGGTCTCCACGACATGAAAACGAGGTCATTATGAGCGCCATCGCCGCCAGTCTTCCCGAGGAACTTTTCCAGATATCCAATTCCGTCGAAGCCTTTTGCCGCGCCGAAGTGATCGCGCGTCATGAAGAACACCATGAATTGCTGAACGACCAGCGCAACACGTACCGGCCCGATGGGCGGCTCTCTGACGCGGCGGTGGAACAAATTCGCGCGGTGCGCATGGCGTCGGCGGAAGCTGGATTTTTCAATGTCTCTGTTCCGGAATCGCTGGGCGGCGCCGGGTTTGGCATGGTGGCCTATTATGAGCTCATTGAACGGGTCTATCGGTTGTGCGGCGCGCATAACTGGCTGTGCGACTTTGTGATTTCGCATTGGGCGTTTGGCCCCAGCCGCGTATTGGCCGAGGTTACCGAGACGGCGAAGGAGCGCATCCTGCCCGGCATGAT
>JAESSL010000424.1 GCA_016764135.1 Alphaproteobacteria bacterium | reverse complement strand
TCCGGGTCGTCCCACATCAGGCAATCGGGCCCCAGTTGAGCCAGGTTCTGGACACCCATCTGGCGCATATTTATTTTTATTTCATTGTGAAAAATCTGCGCCGCGTGGCTTGCGCCGGCGCGTCCGCCCGCTGCTGCGCCATAGAGGGTCGGGCGGCCTAAAAAGAGAAATTCGACGCCAAGGCACAGCGCAACGATTATATCGGCGCCTCGACGAATGCCGCCATCCATCATCAAGGTCATGCGATCGCCAACAGCCGCTTTAATTGCGGGGAAAACGTCTAAGGGCGCCGGTGCGCGATCTAGTTGTCGCGCGCCATGATTGGACACCATGATGCCGTCCACGCCAAGCTCTGCGGCGCGGAAGGCGTCGTCGGGATGCATCACGCCCTTCAAAACAAAATTACGGGGCCATAGCCGGCGAAATTTTTCGATATCGTCCCAGGTCAGTGAGGCTGTTGTTTGCGTGGTGACAAAATTGGCTAATTCATCCGCATTTGCGCCACTTGGGCCATAGGGAATCCAATTGGAAAGAATGGGGCGACCATGTTTGTAATAGTCCATCAACCATCCGGGATGCATTAGCGCTTCGATTTTTGTCGCCAACGTCATTTTCAGTGGTCGCGTGAAGCCATTTCTAATGTTGCGTTCCCGACGCGGTCGCACCGGAACATCGACGGTTACGACCAAGGTCGACAAACCTGCGTCGGCGGCGCGCCGGATCATGTCCTCGGAAATGGACTTATCATTGGCGGTGTATAACTGATACCAACCATGTTCTGGCGCGACCTTCCCCAGGTTTTCGATCGAATCAGTCGCGGCGCCGGACATAATGAACGGGATGTTCGCCGCCGCCGCGGCTTCCGCCAGCATCATATCCGCGCCAGGCCGAAAGAGCGCTGCGGCGCCCGTCGGCGAAATGCCGAAGGGGCTGTCATACTCTCGACCGAACAGTGTTGTTTTTTGATCCGGATCTATATTATCGACCATGTATCTTGGTACGATGCGGTGCTGGCTATATGCGCTCTCATTGCGCTGCAAACCGTTTTCGTCTTCGACGCCGCCCTCAATGAAATCAAAGGCGATCTTTGGCAAACGTCGTTTGGCCATCTTCCTCAAGTCGTCGATATTGACGGCATTTGTTACACTCATGGCGTTCTCACTGACATTAAACGGTTTGTTTGAATTTAGGACCCGGCGACCCGGTATGGTCGCCGGGTCAAACGGCTTATTCTTTTTCGTCTGCTTCGAAGACTTCCTGAGCGATGCGGCCAGCATTCACCGCAGTCGGCCAACCGGCGTAGAACGCCAGATGTGTAATCATGCCGCCGATTTCTTCCTTCGTGACGCCATTATCCAGCGCTCGGCGCAAATGTCCGCGAAGTTCATCTGTACGGTACAGCGCGGTCAGGACAGAAATGGTGACAAGGCTGCGATCGCGTTTTGAAAGGTCAGTTTGCTCCCATACGTCGCCAAACAAAACCTCGTCACGCAATTTGCCTAATTTTGGAAAGGATTCATATACAGTGTTCTTCGCCATGGTTTCCTCGTAAATGAAAATGATGTCTGGATGTGATTTCATGACGAATAGACGGAACGCCATGCGTTCGGATTATTCTCGCATATTCAGGGCTAAGCAAGGTTTAGCGGGGAATTAAGCTCACCTTGGTCTAGAGGGTGATAGCGTGTAAGTTGTCTGGTCATAATACAGGCGTGGTCGTGGGCCTGGACTAAGATTTGAGTGGAAGCTGACATGCAACAGACCTTGCGGGACAGGAGCGATAAGGCCACGGGGAAAGGTCCAATTTCCGATATCCGGGCTGTGAGCGCCATCAAGAGCGATTCTCCGGATCGATTTATTAATCGTGAATTGTCATGGCTGGCATTCAATGAACGCGTGTTGAATGAAGCGGAGAATACAAGAATTCCGCTCTTTGAGAGATTGCGGTTTCTATCTATCTCGGCGAATAACCTCAATGAATTTTTCATGGTCCGGGTCGCTGGACTAAAAGGGCAGGTTGGGGCCGGCGTCGGGGTACGGAGCCAGGAAGGTCTTTTGCCGTGGCGTCAGCTGGAACTGATAAATGCGCGGTGTGCGCTCATCATGCAACATCAGCAGGAAACATGGGCTCGCTTGCGTGTGGGGTTAGAGGAAAACGGCGTCACGGTTGTCTTGAATCCGGACGAGTTGAAGCCAGAAGATTTTGAATGGGCGGAGACCCATTTTCTTGAAAAATTATTTCCTGTGCTCACGCCAATCGCAATTGATCCGGCGCACCCTTTTCCGTTTATCCCGAATCTAGGGTTCGCGATGGTGCTGGCGTTGAAGGGACGAGACAAGTCCAGCGTCCTGAACGCTCTGGTTCCCCTGCCGCAATTGATGGCGCGGTTTACCCGAATTCCGGGCGCATCAGCGCAATTTATAACTTTCGAAACCTTGGTTGAATTGTTCGCGGATCGCCTGTTTCCCGGTTTTGAGTTATTGGAAATAGGGCAATGTCGCGTGTTGCGCGACAGTGACATTGAAGTCGAAGAAGAAGCGGAGGATCTGGTTCGACTGTATGAAAGTGCTTTGAAACGACGTCGGCGGGGCTCGATTATTCGGTTGACCATTAATGAGGGCATGTCGGACAGCTTGAAATCCTTTCTGGTTGAACAGATGGACATTGCTCCTCAGGTTGTCTTTCCGCTTGGTGGTTTGATTGGTTTAGCGGAGACAAGTCAGCTCATCGCCGACGATCGACCGGAATTACTGTTTGAGCCGTATGTCCCTCGGTTTCCCGAGCGAATTACAGAGTGCGATGGCGATCATTTCGAAGCGATCCGGTCTAAAGATATTCTGGTGCATCATCCCTTTGAAACCTTCGATGTTGTGGTTCAGTTTTTGCGTCAGGCGGCGCGCGATCCAAACGTTGTTGCGATCAAGCAGACGCTCTATCGCACCAGTGAAAACTCGCCAATCGTCGCCGCGTTGATCGAAGCCGCAGAGGCGGGAAAGTCGGTAACGGCGCTGGTGGAGCTCAAGGCGCGTTTCGATGAGGAGCGAAATATACGCTGGGCGCGAAACCTTGAACGTGCTGGCGTTTACGTCGTCTATGGGTTTGTTCAATTGAAGACCCATGCGAAGCTTTCCCTTGTTGTGCGGGAAGAGGGCGGACGTCTGCAATCCTACTGCCATTTTGGTACCGGTAACTACCATCCTATCACCGCCCGGGTGTATACGGATCTATCGTATTTCACCTGTGACGCAGAGATGTGT
>JAESSL010000423.1 GCA_016764135.1 Alphaproteobacteria bacterium | reverse complement strand
TCAAGGGCCGGTCGATAGTCCGGGCGTTTGGTACGGGCCTGACATGGCGAAATCGACGGATTGGGCGTATTCGTTGACGAATGCCGAACAAGATGAATTCCTGGATGCGACGCGGGCGGCGCGGCGGGCGCAGGGTGATATTGGCGATATTACCCAGGACGATTTTCCGCTTCCTACATTTGCTTCTAAACTGGCGGAAATTCGACGGGAGGTCGTTCATGGGCGCGGCTTTGTCCTGCTTCGAAACCTTCCTGTCGAGGGCTTGGCCTTTGCCGATTCCGCAGCGATGTATTGGGGATTGGGCGCTTATCTGGGCAGTGCGCGGTCTCAGAATAACCGAGGGCATTTGCTGGGGCATGTCGTGGATCTGGGCGACGCCTTCGACAATAAGAGCCAACGTGGATATCTGACCAATCGCCATCTGAAGTATCATAGCGATTCCGTCGATATCGTTTCGCTGATGTGTTTGCGCAAAGCCAAATCGGGCGGATTGAGTTCGATTGTCAGCTCCTACACGATCCATAATGAAATGTGGCGTCGTCGTCCTGATCTGGCGAAGGTGCTCTATGGTCCGGTGGGTCGGGACCGGCGCGATGAAATTCCCGATGGCAAGGGCGCCTGGTACGAGCTCCCGGTTTTCAATTACCTTGAAGGGCGCCTTTCGATAAACTATCTGCGCCAGCATATCGAAACCGCCAGCCGCCACGCCGATGCGCCTCCGATGAGCGATGCGCTGGACGAAGCGTTGACGATGTTGCTGGACCTGGCCAACGACCCTGAATTGTATTTGCAAATGTCGTTTGAGCCCGGCGATGTTCAAATCATCCACAACCATCAAATTTTGCACAACCGAACGGCTTATGAGGATTGGGACGATCCGGACAAACGTCGCTATTTGCTCCGGCTTTGGTTGTCGCCGCCAGATGGCATCACGCTGCCCGACGCCTTTGCGGAACGCTACGGATCGGTGACGCCGGGAAATCGCGGTGGCGTTGTCGTCTCTGGAACCCAACCCCATGTGCCTCTTGAGGCCATGTAACGCCGATGAACGGCGTCGCAGTGTATCGTGAAGGTTCATGTCTTTGAATTTTCTATGTGTACCCACCTCAACAGGATTGGCAACGCGGTGAAACAATGCATGTAACAGGTTTGAAATCGATCCTTGTACTGGGTTTCTTTGCGGTTTCCGCCGTATCGCCTGTGGTGGCGAAGGTGTCTTGCGCCGAAATCGCTGCGCACCATATTGATCGTTTCTTTGAAAGTCGCATGGAGATTGAATCCGCAACCTCTCAATCCATAAATCCCTGTACGGGAAAACTGGAGCAGGCGGCTATAGAATCGAACCCCGGCGAAGGAACGCTGCTTTTCTTTGATAGTGGCGATGTTCGCGCAAACCTGGACCGGTTTCAGGCGTTTCTCTGCTTTGACGGTCGCGCTTATGTTCGTAATTTAGTAAAAAAACAGGATATCTGCGATACTCGTTGACCGTCCCTTCGGATGGGGCGTTTCAGTATAAATGTTAATGCTGAAGGGTTTTTTGGTTAGCATCAGTATACATTCCTTAACATTCCAGCCTTAACAGTCCAGATTTCTACACGCGCGACGGCGTCGGAGCTGTTTACGGGGGATGGATCCAGCATATAATCCTAATATAGAGGATTTCAAGTGCTCCGGCTGTTGCGATTGACGTCGTATTGTGTGAATATCCTACTATGGTGGAAAGGTATTTATTCGTTGATCCAGGGCCTGTCGCCTCACTCCTATTGTCATATTGGAAATCCATTTGCGCTGGGCGCACAATGCCCCGACGATCGGATTTCGATGTGCTTGATATTCCACCGCGAATTTGGCCGATGCTCCTCATGTTAGAGGTCAGTCAAAATCCCCAACGGTTGCTCTACCGGGTTATGGGGTCAGCAGTGGTGTCAATAATCGGCAATGATTGGACCGGGCGGTACCTCGATGAAATTACGGTACGGACGCAAATGGTTACCGAGCAGACGATGGAGACGCTAGAGCACGGTCGGCCGACGATGCATGTTTTTTCTTATCTCCGCGATGACCCAGAAATCGGTGAAGTTCGGCGTATGGATTTTGAACGGCTGTTGTTTCCGTTGTCGGAAGATGGGACGAATGTAACCCATATCCTGGGGGCCAATGTAAATCTCGCCTTGAAGGCGGCCGAAAACCCCGAAGATTGCTGATACCCAAATTGGTCATCTCGAATTGGCCATTTCGAATTAGCCATTCCGAATTTAGTTTTTTCATCACTGTTATTTCAGAATTAATTTTCAAGAGTTTTAGAGATGCAAAAAATCACGCTGTCCTTTGATAACGGGCCGACGCCTGAGATTACGGACCATGTTCTCGATGTGCTGGAGCGCCGCAATATCCATGCAACATTCTTTGTAATTGGCGAGAAGCTCGCAGACGCCAATGCGCGCGCGCGGACGGTGCGCGCCCATGGGGCGGGGCATTGGATTGGCAATCACAGCTTTACCCACAAGACACCGCTGGGAAAAATGGACGACCCGGCGGAAAGCGTAAAAGAGATTGAGAACACCCAGGCCGCCCTTGCCGATTTCGCGCATTCCCGTCGGTTTTTTCGACCGTTTGGCGGCGGGGGTGCGCTTGGCGACCATTTGTTGAGTCGCGCCGCGTTTGATTATTTATGTGCCGAAAAGTTCACCTGCGTGACGTGGAACATGATTCCGCGGGACTGGGAGGGTGATCGAGGATGGATTCAACGCGCCTTTGATATTGGGGCGGATCTTGATTGGGGATTGGTCGTTTTGCATGACTTGCCATCCGGCGCCATGCAATATCTGGACGAATTTTTGCAACGTCTGGACGATGAAGGCGTCGAAATCGTACAGGATTTTCCGCCGGATTGTTTGTCTATTCGTCAAGGCGTTCCGACCCCGGTCGCTGCCGGCTACGTGTCGGACCCGCTATAGATCGCCTCTCATGAAAACAACGTCCATCTGCATTTGGCGTCCATGCAGGCGGGAGAAATAATTCTCCCACATCATGTAGGGCTCAAATCCCCAGTCGTGCAGGTCGCGAAGATAGCTCAAATAGGTTTCTTCGCCGTCATACAAAGGCAACAGCGATAATTCCAACTGGACGCCGACAAGCCGTTTCAGACTTTCCGCGGCGCCGTTCAGGACCTGTCGTTCATATCCCTGTGTGTCCACTTTCAGAAACACATTCGAGCCCGTGGGACAATAAATCGACCATTCAACGTCTAGCGTCGTCACCGGCGTTTTTACGACTTCGGTGATTTTTGTTTTGGGAAGGGTCTCCAGCAACGCGGGGCTGGCGTCGAGAATGGAGCTCATATCCGTGGCTTCGGAGACGTTGATATCAACCTCGCCCGGCGCGGCGCCAATCGCCGTTCGGGGCGCAATCTCCCACGCAGAATCGCTTTTGGCTTTACGGGTCAGTTCCGCATGGGCGCTGGGCACAGGTTCAAAGGATATGATGCGTCCGCGATACCCGGCGTTTCTCAATTTGTCACGGGTCTGGCCGATATTGGCGCCGACATCCAAAACCGTATCGACTGAGAAGTCGCTCAAAATGCGCGCCAGTTTTCCGTCCGGCGATTTGTGCATTTTTGGTCTGCGGGAAAACAATGCGCCGCCAAGCCGTTTCATGATGGTTGACTCAATAAGGGATGGTGCGGGCGAGTCTAGTCAATGCGGAACGTCATTGGAATAGACTCGTCCGCATTGAGGTCGATTAAATGGCTGACTTAAACGATAGCCAACTTAAACGCCGAGCTGGCCTTAAACGCTGACGACGATCTTGCCGAAATGCCCCGCGTCGCGCATGCAATGATAGGCGGCGCGCGCGTCTTCAAAGTCGAAAACCTGATCGACGACGGGTTTGAGCGCGTGGCTGGCGATAGCCCGGTTCATGGCGTTGAACATTTCGTTATTGCCGACATAAATGCCGTTCAACTGCACCGATTTTCGGTTGATCATCTGGGTATTGGCGGCCCCTTTCGCGAGTACGCCGATGACCGCAATTCGTCCCGTCACCGCGATGGCGTTCAGGGATTTCTCCAGGGTGCCCGCACCGCCAACTTCGACGACATGGTCAACGCCGCGCCCGTCGGTGACTTCAAGAACCTTTGCGTCCCAATCGGGCGTCTCCCGGTAATTGATAATGTGCGCGGCGCCCATCGCTGAAGCGCGCGCCAGTTTTTCGTCGCTGCTGGAGATGACGATGGGCGTAGCGCCGTGCAGGATCGCAAACTGCAGAGCGAAGATGGAAACGCCGCCCGTGCCGATAATCAGGACAGTTTCGCCCGCCTGCACGCCGCCCTGGGTGACGAGCCCGTTCCACGCCGTTAGCGCGGCGCAGGGAAGGGTGGAGGCTTCTGCATAACTCAAATGGTCCGGTATTTTCACAACGCCGCCCGCAGAGAGTATGGCGTCGCTCGCCATCATGCCGTCTAGACCGCCGCCGAGTGCGCTGGCCATGGCGTCCAACGTGATTTTGCCGCCGGACCAGCGTTGGAAAAAACAACCTGCGACCCGGTCGCCGATTGCGACGTTCGTCACGCCGTCGCCGAGGGCGATAATTTCGCCCGCGCCGTCGGAATTTGGAATGCGGGGATAGGCGATGCCGCGGGGCTCAGGATCCGTCACGGTCATCAGGTCGCGGTAGTTGAGAGCGGACGCGTGCACTTTGACGTGCACTTGACCGGGGCCCGGCGTTGGGTCCGGGCGCTCCGCCATGGTTAAGGCGTCGACGCCATCAGCGGATTGGATTTCCCATGCTTTCATGATTCTTGTTCTCCGAATTTTGGAAGGTAGCGGCGGGGCGCCGCGAAGAAAGG
>JAESSL010000422.1 GCA_016764135.1 Alphaproteobacteria bacterium | reverse complement strand
GCGATTATGCGCTGCATCTGGGGCTGACCGAAGCGGGCATGGGCTCCAAGGGCATCGTGGCGTCCACCGCCGCCATGTCCATTTTGTTGCAGGAAGGCATCGGCGATACGATCCGCGTGTCCTTGACCCCGCAACCGGGCGGCGACCGGACGCAGGAAGTCATCGTTGCGCAGGAGATATTGCAAACCATGGGGCTGCGGTCCTTTACGCCGCTGGTCACCGCCTGTCCCGGGTGCGGGCGCACGACAAGCACGGTGTTTCAGAGCCTGGCCGAATCCATTCAGAGCTATGTCCGCCGCCGGATGCCGGAATGGCGTGACAGCCATGTGGGCGTAGAATCGCTGAACCTTGCGGTCATGGGCTGCATTGTGAACGGTCCGGGTGAAAGCAAATACGCCGATATTGGCATCAGCCTGCCCGGCACGGGAGAGGAGCCCGCAGCGCCTGTGTTCATCGACGGGAAAAAGGCGATGACCCTGCGCGGCGCTGATATCGCGGTGCAGTTTCAAAGCATCGTCGATGAGTATATCGACTCGCATTACAAAAAACGCGCCTGATCCCCGGGCCCGGTCCGCCGGGCTTTCTCTTCGGGATTCTCCTTGGATTTTTCGATAGGATTGAAGCTTCCTCGTGCTTCCGTTACCGTCCGTTCGCTTGAAAATTGAACGGCGGAGGCCATGAAGAACAAAAAAGCGGAAACGCTGGACGATGCGCTCGACCGAATTTCCGATGGCGATACAGTGCTTGTCGGCGGATTTGGGCTCTCTGGAATTCCTGAAAAACTGATCGATGGGGTGTGCGACCGGGGTTTGCGAAACCTGACCGTGGTCAATAACAGTTCCGGCGCCGGACGGATTGGCGTTGCGCGAATGCTGGAGCGAGGATGCGTCGGAAAGGTGATTTGCAGCTTTCCGTGGGGCGGCGCCTCGGCGGTCTTCAAAGAGCTGTATGAGGCGGGCAAGGTTGATCTTGAAATTGTGCCGCAGGGTATTCTGGCGGAGCGGATGCGCGCGGCGGGCGCCGGGCTGGGGGGCGTGTTGTTGCCCATCGGCCTTGGTACGGAGATCGCCGAGGGCAAGGCGATCCATACGGTCGATGGACTGGAATATCTGATCGAACCGGCGCTGCCCGGCGATATCGCGCTGGTGAAGGCGCAAAAGGCGGATCCACGCGGTAATCTGATTTATAGGCTGGCGGCGCGGAACATGAACCCCATCATGGCGATGGCGGCGAAATATACGATTGTGGAAGTCGATGAAGATGTGGCGTTGGGCACGCTGGCGCCGGAAAACATCATGACGCCGGGGGTGTTTGTCGATCGATATCTGGTGACGGGACGCTACCGGCCGGAAACCTGGGAAGGAGCATGGTCATGACGCAAAAATCACCTCTGTCTCGCGAACAAATCGCCAAACGCGTGGCGGCGGAACTTCAGGATGACTGGCTGGTCAATCTGGGGCTGGGCATCCCTACGCTGGCGGTCGATTACGTTCCCGAAGGCCGCGACGTGATTTTTCACAGTGAAAACGGCATCATCGGCATGGGGCCAAAACCGGGTGACGCCGATGTCGATACGGATTTAATGAGCGCGGGCAAAGGCCCGGTGACACTGATCCCGGGCGCGTCCTTTGTACATCACGCGGATTCCTTCGCCGTGGCGCGGGGCGGGCGGCTTGATGCGGCCATCCTTGGCGCCTATCAGGTGGCCGCGAATGGTGATTTTGCAAACTGGCGGTTGCCTGGCAAGCATGTTGGCGGCATTGGCGGCGCGATGGATATCGCCTACGGCGCCCAGCGCGTCTTCATCACCATGAGCCACACGGGCAAGGACGGGTCGCCTAAATTGGTGGAAACCCTGACCTATCCCCTGACGACGCGGAATTGCGTCACCAAGGTGTTTACGGAAATCGCCGTCGTCGCCGTGACGCCGGACGGGTTTGTTCTGGAAGAAACCGCGCCGGGTTACACCCCGGATGACGTTGTTGCGGTTACCGGCGCGCCTTTGATTGTACCCGATGAGGTTGGTGAAATTGCGGCCTGAGCCCTCTGGGCAACTCCTGAATTCAGGATATAAAAAGAGCGCTGGACATAAATGTTGACAATAGGTCACTAATACTGACCTATTATTCCAATAACTGGGAAATTGGAATAATATTATGTCCGCTTTATCTGACCTCGAGACTTGGGAACCACGCTACGCGTCTCGCGCCGCACGTATGCAAGCTTCTGAAATCCGGGACTTATTAAGTATTGTTGAGAAGCCGGGCGTAATTTCTTTCGCTGGCGGCATTCCAGATCCGGCGCTTTTCCCGCTGGACGATATTCGTGCGGCGTATCAGGCGGTATTGGCCAGTGACGATCGGGCCAACCGCGCCATGCAATATTCGGCCAGTGAAGGCGATCCGGATTTGCGAGACTGGATCGTCGGGTATATGGCGGGAAAAGGCGTTGACTGCACCCGCGAAAACATTCTGATCACCAATGGGTCGCAACAGGGGTTGGAGTTTCTGGGCAAGCTCTTTTTGTCGCCCTATGACACAGCATTGGTGGGCGCGCCGACGTATCTCGGCGCCTTGCAGGCGTTTTCCGCCTATGAGCCGGTTTATGACGAGTTGCGGCTGGACGATACCAACCGCACCGCCCTGTCCTATCAGGACGCGGCGTCCGAGGCGGGCGGGGCGTTAAAGTTCTCATACGTCGTGTCGGATTTCTCGAATCCAACCGGTGAGACCTTGAGTCTGGCCGCGCGAACACATTTGCTGCGTCTGGCCGGGGAACTGGACATCCCGATCATCGAAGACAATCCGTATTCTGATTTGCGGTACGACGGCGAGCCTGTGCCAACGATACAGTCGCTAAACCTGCAAGCATGTGGGTCCATCAATGGGTCTCGCGTCATTTACTGCGGGTCGTTTTCGAAGGTCTTCACGCCGGGTCTGCGGGTCGGCTGGATCTGCGCCTCCGAAAAAATTATCAGTCGGTTAATTCTGATCAAACAAGCCAGCGATCTGAACAGTTCGGCAATCAATCAGGCGGTTGCGCTGCATCTTGCGGAACGATGTTATGACCAGCAGATTTCAAAGGGCCGGGCGAGTTATCGCCTTAAACGCGATGCGATGTTGAAGGCGCTTAGCGCCCATATGCCGAAGGGGGCGAGCTGGACGAAACCCGAAGGGGGACTTTTTGTGTGGCTGACATTGCCGGAGGGCTTTGACGGGGCCGATCTTTTGCAAAAATCGATTGCGGGTTTTGGCGTCGCTTTTGTACCCGGTCGCGCCTTTTATGCGGATGGCGGTGGTAAAAACACGCTCCGGCTGAGTTTCTCACTACCCGACATTGAAAATATTGAAACGGGTATTCGGCGCCTTGGCGCGCTGATCGGGGAGGTCGCTACGCCAACCCCATGAACCGCAAACGCACCTCGGTCAGCGCGTAATCCGGCGCTGTCGTGTCGGTCAGGATAGTGAAGTGGTTTTTGCCGGGAATTTCGAAATGCTCGACGGTCGAGCCCTGTGCGCGGGCGTGCGCCGCATAGGCCTCTGATTGTTTCTTGAATTCTTCGCTTTCGGCGCCGCCCACCGTTACCGCCATCTTTGGCGCTCCCGGGATGGGATGTCGTAGCGGGCTATTGCGCTCTATCCCCGCATCGTCCAGCTGGATGGCCTCCTGAACCGACATGCCGGCGATTGGCGTCAACTCGAAGACGCCGCTGACCGGAATTGCGGATTTAACCAGATCAGCGGGCAGGCTTGCGTCGAAAGTAGGCCAGGCGGTTTCAGCGACCATCGCCGTCAGATGGCCGCCCGCGGAATGTCCGGTGATATGGATGCGCTCCGGGTCGCCGCCGAAATTGGCGGCGTTCTGATAGAGCCATGCCGTTGCGGCGCGCATTTGCCGGACGATTTCGTCCAGCGAGACATCGGGGCACAAATCGTAATTGACGACCGCGCAAATACCACCGGCGTTGACGATGGGTTCCGCCATAAAGCTAAAATCGGTCTTGTCCCGGGCGCGCCAGTATCCGCCGTGGATATACATTTCCACCGGCGCATTTTCCGCGTTTTCCGCATTTTCCGGTAGGAACAGATCGACGGTTTCACCCTTGCGGGAGCCATAGGCGATATCCTGCGCAGATTTTCCCGCGCGGGTGAGGTAGTCGACGCTTAATTCCGTGGCGCGGTCGGCCATGGGACCGGAATCAGGCGTAAAGATGCGGGGATTATACTGCCGTTCGAGTTCGGCGTCGTCATAAGCGCGCAATAATCCTTCAGGCATTTGGCGTCTCCAACCGTATTTTAAATGTTAATAGGCTCGGTCAATGCAGAAATCGACAAGACCGGTCATGGATTGCTTGATGGGCTGGTCGGGAAAAATACCCAGCGCGTCTTTCGCCATAGCGCCGTAATGGCGCGCGCGCGCGATGGAATCACTTAGCGCGTGGTGAGAATTCATGATGCCGATGGCGTGCTCCAGATCTCCCTCTTCCTGCTCCAGATCGGCCAATGTCCGGCGCCAGAACGTACGTTCCGTATCGTCGCCGCGCAGCCAGGAGAGGATGACCGGCAGCGTGATTTTGCCCTCGCGGAAATCATCGCCAATGGTCTTGCCCAGTTTTTCCTGCTCGGCCGAATAATCCAGAACATCGTCGACAATCTGAAAGGCGACGCCAAAGTTCATGCCGTAATTATCAAGCGCCTCCTGCTCGACCTCCGGACGTTCGGCGACAACCGCGCCAATCTCGGCGGCGGCGGCGAACAACGTCGCGGTCTTGGCGCGAATGACGTCAAAATAGGCGGATTCGCTGGTTTCCGTATCGTTGACGGTCAAAAGCTGCAACACTTCGCCTTCAGCAATGGTGGCCGACGCGTTTGACAGAATGCGCAAGACATTGAGCGACCCGTCCTTGACCATCAATTGAAACGCGCGGGAAAACAAAAAATCCCCGACCAGAACGGAGGCCTGATTGCCCCAGACCGCATTGGCGCTGTCCTGGCCCCGACGTAAATCGGAGGCGTCGACGACGTCGTCATGCAGCAGGGTCGCGGTATGAATGAATTCAACACAGGCTGCGAGGTTGATTTGTCGGTCGCCCTGATAATCGCAAAGTTTCGCCGCCGCCAGCGTGAGCATGGGGCGCAGGCGCTTGCCGCCAGAGGCGATAAGATGTCCCGCAAGCTGCGGAATCAGGGGAACGGGACTGTCCATTTTGTCCACGATCAGCTGATTGACCTTCACGAGGTCTTCCGCCACAAGAGCGCTCATTCTGTCGAGTGCGGGGACGGCGTTCTCGCGGCGCGATTCGTCGAAATTTACGACTGTGGCCAATGTTTGAAGCCTTTTTATAAATATGTTCAATTGATGGCCGCGAGCATAGTAAAACCCTAGCCATCGTCAAGAGGCGCAGGGGTTGAATCCGATGCGTTAAACGCCTTATAGCGGTATTTTCAGAGGTGTGATGAAGGAATTATTGCGAATTTCCGATCCGGTGCGGTTGTCATGGCTGACGGCGCTGCTGTCGGACGCTGATATTGACGTCATTGTACTGGATGGACACACCAGCGTAATGGAGGGCTCGGTGTCGGCGATTCCCCAACGAGTCTGCGTCATTGATGAAGATTATAACCATGCAATCCGCGTTCTGGCGGCCGCTGGCGAAATAGTCGC